>JAEVZE010000037.1 GCA_023392395.1 Bacillota bacterium | reverse complement strand
TGCTTTTGCGCGCTGCCGCATGGTATAATTTTGTCGCAATACAGGCAAAGGAGCGATGCGCGATGCGGCTTGGCGCGCTGGAGGCCGGCGGCACCAAGATGGTGTGCTCGATCGGCGATGAAAACGGAAAAATCCTGGACCGGGAGACCTTTCCCACACTGTCCCCGGCGGAGACGCTGCCGCCGATGATTGAATACTTCCGCAAGGCGGACATTGAAGCGCTGGGTATTTCCAGCTTCGGCCCGCTGGACTTGAACCCCGCCTCGCCCACCTACGGATTCGTAACCACCACGCCCAAGCCCGGCTGGGGCAATTGCCCGCTGCTGCCGGAATTTCAAAAGGCGCTGGGCGTGCCGGTGGGCATCGATACCGACGTGGGCGGCGCGGCGCTGGCCGAGTTTGAGCTGGGTGCGGCGAAGGGCCTTGCCAACTGCGTGTACGTAACGGTGGGCACCGGCATCGGCGCGGGCGTCGTGGCGGAGGGGCGGCTATTGCACGGAATGGTCCACCCGGAGTGGGGCCACATCCTCATGCGCCCGCATCCGGAGGACCCGACGCCCCATGGCTTCTGCCCGTACCACGACGGCTGCCTGGAGGGCCTTGCCGCGGGACCCGCCATCGACAAACGCTGGGGCAAGCCTTCGAGGGAGCTTCCCAAGGACCACATCGCTTGGGAGATCGAAGCCTATTACCTGGCGCAATTGTGCGCCACGGCGCTGGTCACCATCTCCACCGAGAAGATCATTCTGGGCGGCGGCGTGATGTCGGAGAAGTTTTTGTTCCCGATGATCCGGGAGCAGACGCTGAAATTCCTGAACGGCTACGTGGCCGCGGATCAGGTGTTGAACCACATCGATGATTTGATCGTGCCGCCGGGGCTGGGCATCCATAGCGGCGTCACCGGCGCGCTGCTGCTGGCCGCCGCGGCGCATTCTGAGCGTTGAAAAACCCCGAGGGTTTTTCAACGCAAAGGAGAAGCTCTGCGCAGGCCTGAAATTCTCACGAATTTCCGGGCGGCCTACTGACTTATGGTAATGTTTCATCAACCAGTGTGCGCACTGGTTGATGAAACACGTTCCCGGCGCACAGGTCGCTGGGAACGATTGGATGGTACGGTGAGGTTTTTCAGCAGCTTGAGATGCACGGAAACATTGAATTTCCGGGCGTCTTTTTGATTGCCTTACCCTTGCAGCTCAGCGGATAATCTCAAACCATCGTGTGCTCCCCTTGACACAGGAGCGTCATCACGCAGCCGGGGGCCTTTTCAGGCAGCGCCTCGATAAACTCTTGCGGGTCCCCGTGGTGCAGCGGGAAGGTCCAGAAGTGGCAGGGGATGACCCGCTTCGCACCAAGCATCCCGGCGTATTCCGCGGCATCGAGGCCGTTCAGGTTTCCGAACGCGCCGTTGATGGGCAGGATGGCGACTTCCGGGCGGACGGACAGGGGGGCTGCGAGCCGGTCCGGGCTGAGGGCGGTATCCCCGGCGTAGTAGATGTGCGTGAAGCCCAGGTCCATCAGAAAGCCCAGTGCGCCGGGTGCGAGCGTTCCGTGGTCGCAGTCGACGGCGGTGAGTGTGATGTCGCCAAGGTCGACGCTTGCGCCCTTTGCCAGCACGTGCACGCGGGACATGTCAAGGCCCATTATACGCATCTGGTCCGCCACCTGCTGGGGGCAGTAGACGCACGTCCGGCCGTTTCGCAGCATGGCTTCGATGGCGTCGACGTCGAAGTGGTCGTTGTGCTCGTGGGAGATCAGGAGCGCGTCGAAGGCGATGGCGTCCGCCGCGCAGGGGGGCGGCGTCAGGCGCTTGAAGCCCAAACCCGCCTCGGGGATCAGCCGCATGACGCAGTCGGAAAAATAGGGGTCGATGGCCGTCAGCCGGCCGCCGTGTGTCTTGATCAGAAAGCCCGCCTGCCCCAGCCAGAAGACGGCCGCCTCCCGCTGCGCAGGGTGAACAGACTCGACGCGCGAGGCAAAGTCCATAAAACGCCCTCCAGTCCATATCTGATGGTCCAAAATGGGAATTTTGCTTGCGAACGGAAATCACTTGCACTATACTGAGACAAGCCGAAACGATTATAGCGCAACGGTGGACAAGTTGTCCAGCATCTCGTGAACGGAGGATGCCTGTGAAAAAGCGGGTGACCATCTACGACATCGCCAAAGAACTCGGGATTTCCACGGCGACCGTCAACCGGGCGCTGACGGGGAAGCCCCGGGTGAGCGAGCACACGCGGGAGCTTGTGCTTTCCAAGGCGGAGGAAATGGATTTCAAGCCCAACGCGGTGGCCAGATCGCTCGCGCGCAAATCCATCCGCCTTGCGGTGGTGGCGGCAACCGGCTTCCCCGAGTTCCACGGATATTTTCTGGACGGCGCGCGCGACGCGGCGGAGGAGCTCGAGGACTTTAACACGCACGTGGAGTACTTCAACTACGAGGGCGGCGCGGCGAACACGCCGGAGTCGGATACCTACCTGGACGAAACGCTGAGCCGGATCGCCCGGGAGCGCTACGACGGCGTGCTGATCTGCGCCAAGCAGACCGCCGCGCTGGAAACGCTCCGGGAATGCGGCGTCTGCGTTGCCACCGCCATCAACGACGTGGAGCGGCACCTTCGGAAATTCTGCATCAGCTACAACGGCCGGATCGCGGGTGCCATCGCGGCGGAGCTGATGGCCCGGCTCATGCCGCCGGGCGCGAAGGCCGCGGTCGCCTCCGCGGTTACAGGGCCTGGCATCCACAGCCAGATCGTCGAAGGGTTTTACGCGCAAATCAAAACCATGCCGCTCAATCTGGTGGACGTATTCTACCACTACGACCACGAGGGCATCTCCTACGAGATGACCAACGCGCTCCTGGAGAGGCATCCGGACCTTCGGGGGATCTATGTCAATTCCTTCAACTCCCGCGGGGTGATCCGCTCGGTCGTCGAGCACGGGCTTGACGGGAAGATCCTTCTGATCACATCCGACATCTCCAAGGAACTGCGAAACCACATCGAGTGCGGAACCGTTACCGCATCCATCTTCCAAAATCAGTTCGAACAGGGGCGCGAAGGGTTGCATATGCTCTACCGCGTGGTCAGCGAAGGGGCTTCGGTGCCCGATACCACGCGCATCCACCCCCAAATTATCCTGCGCAGCAATCTAGAGCTTTTCTGAAGAAATTTTCGAGCCTTCCCCCGCGTTGCCGCGGGGGAATTTTTTGTTAACACAGTCCGGGGACATGCAGAATTCCTAATTATTATATTGTACAATTATCCACGGGGGATTTGGATGTATGCGCTAAATATTTTATGATTGGTATTTACAGGTTCCCGTCGTTGTGATAGAATACGAATAAGCCATGGAATGCAACCGTCCGTGGTTCACTTTCCGGGTTATGCGTAACCGATTACGCATAATTCGACCCAAAACGGTGCGTATCCCCTGCCACACGACAAGTTTTCCCGCGTTGCGGGTCAATATGACAGAGGAGGAGACCTGAATGAAAAAGATCCTGGCCCTGGCACTGACGCTGCTTCTGGTGCT
>JAEVZE010000029.1 GCA_023392395.1 Bacillota bacterium | reverse complement strand
TGCGCAGCTTGAGGCCGAAGGCCATGTTGTCGTACACCGTCATGTGGGGATACAGCGCGTAGTTTTGTAACACCATCGCGATGTCGCGATCCTTGGGCGCCACGTCGTTGACCAGACGGTCGGCGATGTAGAGTTCGCCATCGGAAATCTCCTCAAGACCTGCGACCATGCGCAGCGTGGTGGACTTGCCACAGCCGGACGGTCCAACCAGCACGATGAACTCCTTGTCCTCGATGTCCAGACAGAAATCGCTTACAGCAGTCACGTTGCCAGCATAAACCTTGTAGATGTGCTTCAAGGATACGTTTGCCATAGACAAATCCTCCTCACGATTGAAGCGACGGGCATGCGCACGGCCTACGCATGCGCCATCGCTTTACTAAGTAAATTATACACACTCAACCGGAAAAATACCACCAATGAACTTCACAAAATTGTTCCGGGGCATTTGTGTTCTTTGGATACCCTCCCAAAACGCCCTTGTTTCCTTAGTGCTGTATGGCGTACTTCACGCAGTTTGCGAAAAAATCCCGAAAAAACTAATCCAACTGGTCCAGCGGCATCGAGAAACTGGGCGCGAATTCCTGCATAAATTCGTCGACTTCCGGCATGTTCATGGCCGTCAGCGCGCGCCGGATATCCGTCTCCGCGGTCGCAAATTCGCGGTTTCCCAAGCTCAATTCCTCCACACACTTCAGGTACGCGCAGATTTTGTCCGCCGCCTTGACCAGCTTCCACTCCCCTGAGGATTCGTCAGGAAACAGCAGCGGTTCGTACTCAGACCGTAAATCCTCCGGCAGGTACCCCATCAGCTTTTCGGAGGCCAGGCGCTCGATCTGCTTGAATGCCTTGTGGATGCCGGGGTTGAAGTACTTGATGGGCGAGGCCAGGTCGCCGGTGATGACCTCCGCCGCCTCGTGGTAAATGGCCAGCTTCAGGAGCAGTTCTTCATCGTAAACCCGGAACAGCCGCCTTTTACCGATCACCGCCAGGGCGTGGGCAATCATCGCCACCTGCAACGAGTGCTCCTGGTCATTCTCCTCGATGGTTGATCTGCGCAGGCTCCAGCGCTTGATCAGCCGCATCCGTGCCATGTAGGCGTAAAAATGGCTTTTCGGCATTGTTAATTCTCTCCCATCCTTCGCAATCCGGGTTGACAGGCCTGCCGGGACGCCTTACAATGGCGTTGCAACCGCTGGGGGCGCTTTATGCTGAGATGGACGGTTTATCCGTCCGGTCCCTTGGAACCTGACGTGGGTAATCCCACCGTAGGGAAGCGGATGGTCGCCCGTATTGGGTTGCCGTTCCGTTTCCCGCATGCATTTACGCATGCGGGTTTCTTTATTCGCTACATGCGAAGGCGGTCGCCAACCTGGAAAGGGGGAAACCGCATGAAACGCCTGCTGCCCATCCTGATGCCCCTTCTGTTTATGTTGCTGATGGCCCTTCCCTGCCTGGCCGAGACCGCCGCGGAAACCGCCGCGCCTTCCGCCGAACCGGCTGCCGCCGTGGAAACCGCCGCACCCGAAGAATCCGCCGAAGCGGCTGAAACCGCCGCGCCGGGGAACTGGTTCCAGACCTCCACGCTGACCGAAAAGCTTGCCGCCGTCCAATGGTACACCTGGCTGGTCATCCTCGCGCTGGTCGTGCTGGCCGCCGCGCTCATCAAAGCCGGAAAGGCTCCGTGGAACGCGAAGATCCTCGCCTACGCCGCGATGACGGTGGCCATCTCCTTCGTACTATCGACGCTCCGGGTGTTCAAGATGCCGCAGGGCGGCTCGATCACCCTGGTTTCGATGCTTCCCATCATCGCCTTCTCGCTGGCGTTCGGGCCTGCGCGGGGCGCGCTGGTGGGCTGCGCCTACGGCTTCCTGCAACTGCTGTATGATCCCTATGTGATCCATCCACTGCAGATGCTGGCCGATTACCCGCTGGCCTTCGCGGCGCTGGCACTAGGCGGCTTTGCGGAGAGGACGCCGCTCCCGAAGTACTGGACGCTGCCCTTGGCGGTGGTGATCGGAAGCCTGGGGCGCTACCTGATGGCGGTGCTGTCTGGCGTGGTGTTCTTCGCCGAATACGCGGGCGACCAGAACGTCTGGCTGTACTCGATGGTCTACAACATCTCCTACCTCGGGCCGGACGCGCTGCTCTGCCTGGCCGTCTCCCTGATTCCGGGCGTCTCGCAGGTCGTCGACGTCCTCCGGGCCGGGCGAAAGCAGGCGTAATCCGGACAGACACAAAGGGGCGCGCGGAAATGCGCGCCCCTTCTTTTTTGTACTTACAGCAGGTACTCGGCCTTGCGCTCCGGGCGGGTCTTCATTTCGGCGCGCTTGGCGTCGTGCTTTTCGGACTCAAAGCCCATCACCGCGTAGGCGGCCAGCTTGGATTCCTCGACGCCCGGCTGGTTGAACGCGTCAATGTTGAGCAGCGCGCCCGCATAGGCGGTGACCAGCTCAAAGAAGTACAGAAGCTGCCCGATGGTATTGGCGTTCACCTCGGGGAGGGTGATCGTCTGGCTCATGCGATGGGCTTTGTACAACGCATACTCGGTGCCGGCGCGCTCCGCCTCGATCAGCTGGTTGTGGGTCTTGCCGCCCAGGAACGCGATGGTCGCGATGTCTTCGCAGCCATGCGGGATGGGAATGTCGGCACGGAATTTCTCCACCTTCAGGAAGGTGATGACCTTGTCGAAGGGGCCTTCGGTGTACAGCTGCAGCTGCGAGTGCTGATCGGTGACGCCCAGCGCCTTGACCGGCGTCTGCCCGACCGCGCAGGCCTTGCCAT
>JAEVZE010000436.1 GCA_023392395.1 Bacillota bacterium | reverse complement strand
GCTTTATCCAGGAAAACCGCTGGGACGAAGCGACCATCCTGGGCCTTGGCATCACGCTGCCCGCCATCGTCAGCGGCAACGGCACCGTCGTGGAGACCGCGAAGCTGCTGGGCGGCGCGAACAACTTCCATGCGCTGATCGGGCAGCAGATCAGCCTCCCGTATCGCCTGTACAACGATGCCAACGCGGGCGGATTTTCCGAGCTGTACGCGCGCCGCGGGGCCAAGCGGCTGATCTACCTGTCGCTCAGCCACTCGATCGGCGGCGCGCTGATCGAGAATAACCAGATCGTGGAGGGCGACAACTGCCGGGGCGGCGAACTCGGCCATATGATCCTGGAGCCGAGGGGCGAATTGTGCCATTGCGGGCAGAAGGGCTGCGCGAACTGCTACTGCTCACCGGACGTGCTGTCTGCCATCACCGGCGACGACCTGCAGCTGTTCTTCCAGAAGCTTTCAGAAAAGGACTCCGTCTGCGAGGCCGCCTTCGGTCGCTTCCTCGACTACCTGGCCATCTTCCTGCACAACATCCGGATGTGCTTTGACTGTGACATCGTGCTGGGCGGCGGCATGGGCCAATACGTCAACCAGTATATCGATGTGCTCCGGGATCGCGTGAGGGCGATAGACAACTTCGACAACTCGAATGCCGACTACCTGAAGAGCAGCTTCTACCCGCTGAACGCCTCGGCGGTGGGCGGCGCGTTGTTCTTCATTGACGGGTTCATCCACAACATCTAGCCCGGCGCGAACAAAAGCCATGGCCTCCGTTTTGACCGGCGGCCATGGCTTTTTACTTCTCGCTTTCAGATCCGCTACTTTTCGGAATTCTCGTTCAACGCGCGCTCAGTGGCGTGGTAGGTCTCGATGTTCTTGTCCAGATTTGTGTGCAGGTAGTGGGCGAAGATCAGATCGATCATGATCACCAGCGGGAACTGCGGCGACGTGTTGAGGCCGGTACTCAGGTCCTGATAGGTGGCCACGGTCAGCGTCTCGTCAAACTGCCTCCGGAGACTCTTGGAGGTGGAGCCGGTCAACAGCAGCGTGCTGGCGCCGTTGTTTCGCGCGGTCCGGAGGCTGCCCATGGTGTTGCGCGTCTTACCGGACACCGACATGCCAATGGCCAGCGTGCCGGGCTGAATCAGCGCGGCGTTGGTCTTCATCATGAAGTCGTCAGTGAACGCCTCGACGGTCAAGCCCAAGCGCATGAACCGGGTCTTGAATTCCCGGGCCGCATAGCCGGACAGCCCTTCCCCGTACACGTGAATCATCCGGCTCGAGCGGATCATCTCGACCGCGCGGCCGATCCCGACCTCGTCGATCAGACGTAGCGTCCTCGCGAACAGCGCCCGGTAGCCGTCCAGCACATCCTCCGTCGCCGGCGAAAACCGGTCCGCCACCTCGAGGGACTCGCTGTCGGCGGCATACTGGTAGGCGAACTCGCGGAACCCCTTGAAGCCGCAGCGCTGCGCAAAGCGGGAGAGCGACGCCTCCGAGACGAACGTCCTGCGGGTGACCGCCTGCAGCGTCAGCGCTTCCCGGGGCCGCTCGTTCAGCAAATAATCCGCGATTGCACGCTCCACGTTGGTCATGTCCGCGTAAGCGGCGCGCATGACGGTGAAGACATCCTGCCCGAATTCCACCATAAGGCCCATCTCCCGCAAAGTACTCGGCTGCATTATACCATGCCAACTCTCCGGCAGATAGGCGTTTATGAAAGTTCTTTCAGAATTTTGAGATCATCCCTTCTCACCTCGACCCCAGAAAGGGATATTGCCGGAGGTGCGGACGGATTTGCCGATGGGCGCGCGTCCCCGGACCAGGGCATGAGAATCCTTTCAGATTCCGGAAAGGATGCGGCCGTCCGCGCTTGCTTCGGCTCTACCCGCGGGATTGCATTCCCGGCATGTGTGTGATACATTAAGCGCGCAAAGGCGGCCCGCGCGATTTGACGCTTCGGAATGCGGAGGCACGGGGCAGAATTGGAAACGGGACATCGCGCGATTGGGGCGATCGCAAAAGCCTTTGAAAGCCTTTATTCTGAAGGAGGGGTCTTGCATGTTGGTTGATCTCAAACAAATTCTCTCGGTGGCGGCCCGGAATGGTTTCGCGGTGCCCGCCTTCAACGTCAGCAGCAGTATGCTGCTGCGCGCCGTGATGGAAGCCTGCGAGGAAAAGGCCTCGCCCGTCATCATCGCTATCCACCCCAATGAGCTGGCCTTCGTGCAGGACAGCTTTATCAAGGCGGTGCTCGATGAGGCCAACCACACCCAGCTGCCGGTGTGCGTCCACCTGGACCACGGCGCCAGCTTTGGGCAGGTCATCCACGCGATCCAGTGCGGCTTCTCCTCTGTCATGATCGATTCCTCCACCGCCTCGTTTGAAGACAACGTCGCGCTCACTCAAAAGGTGGTCGAGGCTGCGCACGCCGTTGGCGTCACGGTGGAGGCGGAGATTGGCACGATCGGCGCGACCGGCAACGGCGGCGAGGCGGGCACGGAGAACATCATCTACACCAACCCCGACGATGCGATCGCCTTTATCGAGAAGACGGGCATTGACGCGCTGGCGCTGGCCATCGGCACCGCCCACGGCCTGTATCCCAAGGGGAAGAAGCCGGCGCTACGCCTGGACATTCTGGAGGAGATGCACCGCCGCACCGCTCTGCCGCTGGTGCTACATGGCGGCTCGGACAACCCGGACGAGGAGATCCGCGCGGCGATCAAGCTGGGCATCAGCAAGGTCAACATCTCCAGCGACATCAAGGCGGCCTTCTATCGCAAGTGCCGGGAAGTGCTGACCGACCTGACGCTGCGCGAGCCGCTGGACATCTATCCCAAGTGCATCGAGGCCACCAAGGAGATCTGCCGCGCCAAGATCCGGCTGTTCGACTCGGGCGATAGGGCGAAGCTGTACTGATCCGCCGCTGGCAAAACAGGAGGGTTTCCATGCGCGGGAGGATTGTGCTGGGGATGGGCGACAATGTCGATTACGAGATCGAGTGGCGCCCGGGTGTCTACGAGCAACTGATCGCCCAGTACGGCATACGGGGCGAGGAACTCTCGGCGGACCATTTCATCGAGACTGAGCGAGACATGGTGCTGTCGATCCTGGGCTTTGTGAAGGATGGGCGCGGCGGCGAGCGGTTTGTCGCCAACCCTGAGGTCATCGAGGCGTTCGCCGCTCGATTCCCTAAAAAGACTACCCTAGGGGGCACGGGCGTCCGCGCCGCGATCGCGATGGCGAAGTTCGGGTACACCGCCAGCCTTCACCTGGTCACGGTCAACGACTGCATCCGGTCGCTGCTGCCGCCCGGGTGTGAGTACGTGTGCAGCAACGGGTGGGACAACCATTACCCGCACCTCATCGTCCAGTTCCCGACGGGTGCGACGGTCTCGGCCGGAGATATCCGCCTGAAGACGGCCCGCGCGAACCGGCTGATCTACAACCACAATCTGGACAACATGCGCATGCTGCTGAGCGAGCGCCTTGAGGGCTTCCTGCGGGAGGCCAAGGTGTTTCTGATCTCCGGCTTCAATGCCATACACCACGGGGAACTTCTAAAAGAGCGCTTGGACCAGCTCACGCGCATGATGCGCGTGCTGCCCCGGGACGCGGTGGTGTACCTTGAGGACGGCGGCTATCACGAGCCGGCGCTGCGCAAAATCCTGCAGCAAGCGCTCTGCCCGGTGACGGACATCTACGCGATGAACGAAGACGAACTGCAGGAGTGCCTCGGACGCAAGGTTGATCTGCTGAACGCGAAAGATGTGCGGCAGGCACTAGGCGATGTGCGCGCGCTGGCACCGGTCCCGGTCATCGTCGTGCATGCGAAATACTGGGCGCTGGCCTCGGGCAATGTGACCGCCGCCGTCCGGCAGGGGCTGACGGGCGGCGTTGCGCTGGCGACCACGCGCTATCGCCTCGGCGAGGACTTTAACAAGGATGATTGCGATGCGACGGAGCGCCTGCCGATGGAAGATGAAGGTGTCCGCTTCTCCCGGGAGATCGAGGCGCTAATGCCAGGCGAGGTGTGCTGTGTCCCCTCCTTCCACGTGGACAAGGCCAACGCGACGACCATCGGCCTGGGCGACGCGTTCGTGGGCGGCTTCCTCGCCCGATACAGCAATACGTGAGCCTGTACTACCGTTCTTACCACTCCTGCAAAGCCGCTATTCTCTCTCCATTTACACCCCGACCGCCTGCCGGAGGGTGTCGTCGATTTCGCCCTCGAAGAAGTGGATGTACCGATTGTAGGTTATCTCCACGCTGGCGTGGCCCAGCAGCTTCGATATGATCTTGACCTCTACGCCTCGCGCGTATAGGTTGCTGGCGAAGGAGTGCCTCAGTGCGTGCAAGCCCCGGTGCTCCACGCCCACCGCCTCGCAGGCCTTCTCCATTACTGCTAGAAGGTTCCGGTAGCTCAGGTTCTTCCCGGTCTGGGTGGCGAGCACAAAGGCGCAGCTGGGGACCACCTGTGCTTTTAGGTGTTGGACAGCCTCCATCGCCCTGCCGTTAAGCGGGATAGTGCGCTTGCCAGAATCGGTCTTCGTGGTGCGCTGGATGGTGTTTTTCCCGTCTATCCGGACAATGTTCTTGGTGACCTTCAACGTCCGTTTTTCCTCGTCGATGTCGCCCCACTCCAGAGCCAGCGCCTCGCCGGCCCGTAAGCCTGTCTCCAAAATAAGAACGGCTCCCCATCCGTATCGGAAGCGGAGCCGGCCATTTTTCTCTTCGGTGAAGGCAGCAACCAGTTTTTCCTGTTCATCCTTCTCGTAGAGGAAGACCGCCTTGGTGTTGTGGGTCATGGGCGGCATCTGAACGCCCTCAACGGGGTTTCGCTGAATGATCTGGGTTAGCATCGCGTGCTCCAGTACCTAGCTGAGCAGCAGCTTTTGCTTCTTGATGGTGGACGCGCTCCTGTCCTCCAGATGGATCGCCTGGACATCCATTTGGGCTAATTGATCATCATTAATGCATGCAAAGATTCCGTCAAAAGCCTTGGATACTTGCCTTGTTGAGATATCGCTGCTGCGGTAAAATCGTTAACTTGACAGCGGTAAAAAGAAGTCCTATACTGCATCCATCTACCGGAATGACGGGGAAAAATCGCGCTCGGAAGGCACCAGAGAGGGTCCGCCGCTGGCTGAAAGCGGACCTGGCGGGAAGGC
>JAEVZE010000368.1 GCA_023392395.1 Bacillota bacterium | reverse complement strand
TCCAGGAACTTGCCGGCGTCGTCGCGGGAGAAGCCGTAGGTCATCTGGGTCAGGTCGTTGGTGCCGAAGGAGAAGAACTCGGCCTCGGTGGCGATCTCGTCGGCGGTGACGGCCGCGCGCGGGATCTCAATCATGGTGCCCACCTTGTACTCGATCTTGACGCCCTTCTCGGCCATGACCTTCTCGGCGGTCTCGACGACGATCTTGCGGACGTAGCCCAGCTCCTTGGAGTCGCCCACCAGCGGGATCATGATCTCGGGATGGATGTCAAAGCCCTTCTCGGCGCGCACTTCGATGGCGGCTTCGATGACGGCGCGGGTCTGCATTTCGGCGATCTCGGGGAAGGTGACCGCTAAGCGGCAGCCGCGGTGGCCCAGCATCGGGTTCATCTCGTGCAGCTGGTCGATCTTGCCCACGACCGCGGCGGGCGTGGTGCCCAGTTCGCGCGCGATGGAGGCGATCTCGTCCTTCATGGTCTTGGCCGGCAGGAACTCGTGCAGCGGCGGATCCAGGTAACGGATGGTCACCGGGCGCTCGCCCATGACCTCGTAGATGCCCTTAAAGTCGCCCTTCTGCATGGGCAGGAGCTTGTTCAGCGCGGCGCGGCGCTGTTCCTCGGTGTCGGCGATGATCATCTCGCGCACGGCCGCGATGCGGTCGGCTGCGAAGAACATGTGCTCGGTACGGGTCAGGCCGATGCCCTCCGCGCCAAACTTGACGGCAACCGCCGCGTCGTGCGGGGTGTCGGCGTTGGTGCGCACCTTAAGGCGGCGAACCTTGTCGGCCCAGCCCATCAGGGTGGCGAAGTCGCCGGACACTTCGGCATCGATGGTCGGGATGGAACCCGCGTACACGCTGCCGGTGGAGCCGTCGATGGACAGGAAGTCGCCTTCCTTGAAGGTCTGGCCCAGGACGCCCAGCGTCTTGGCCTCTTCGTCGATGCGCAGATCGGAGCAGCCCGCCACGCAGCAGGTGCCCATGCCGCGGGCGACGACCGCCGCGTGGGAGGTCATGCCGCCGCGCCCGGTCAGGATGCCCTGGGAGTGGTTCATGCCCTCGATATCCTCGGGCGAGGTCTCAAGCCGGACGAGCAGCACCTTCTGGCCATTCTTGGAGGCGGCGACGGCTTCGTCGGCGGTAAAGTAGATCTGGCCGCAGGCGGCGCCGGGCGAGGCGGGCAGGCCCTTGGTCATGGCCTTGGCGGCCTTCAGCGCCTTGGGGTCAAACTGCGGGTGCAAAAGCGCGTCCAGGATGCGCGGCTCGACCATCATGACGGCCTCTTCTTCGGTGCGCATGCCTTCGCTCACCAGGTCCACCGCGATCTTGAGGGCCGCGGCGGCGGTGCGCTTGCCGTTTCTGGTCTGCAGCATGTACAGCTTGCCGCGCTCGATGGTGTACTCCATGTCCTGCATGTCGCGGAAGTGCTTTTCCAGTTTCTCGGCGACGGCGACGAACTCGTCATACACTTCGGGCATGACCTGCTTCAGGGTGGAGATCTCCTGCGGGGTGCGGACGCCGGCCACGACGTCTTCGCCCTGCGCGTTGATCAGGTATTCGCCATAGAGCTTGTTTTCGCCGGTGGACGGGTTGCGGGTGAAGGCAACGCCGGTGCCGGAGGTGTCGCCCATGTTGCCGAAGACCATCGCCTGCACGTTGACGGCGGTGCCCCAGTCGCCCGGGATGTCGTTCATGCGGCGGTAGTAGATGGCGCGGGGGTTGTCCCAGGAGCGGAACACGGCCTTGATGGCCTCAATCAGCTGCGTCTTCGGATCCTGCGGGAAATCCTCGCCCTTCTCGGCCTTGTACAGGGCCTTGAATTTGACGACCAGTTCCTTCAGGTCATCGGCGGTCAGGCCGGTGTCGTACTGAACGTGCTTTTCTTCCTTCATTTCGTCCAGGATGCGCTCAAACTTGGACTTGGAGACATCCATGACGACGTCGGAGAACATCATGATGAAGCGGCGGTAGGAGTCATAGGCGAAGCGCTCGTTCTGCGTGAGGTTGGCAAGGCCCACGACGGCCACGTCGTTCAGGCCCAGGTTCAGGATGGTGTCCATCATGCCGGGCATCGACGCGCGCGCGCCCGAGCGGACGGATACCAGGAACGGGCTTTCCAGGTCGCCGAACTTCTTGCCGCAGATCACTTCGGTTTCGGCCAACGCCTTATCGATCTGCTCCAAGATTTCGTCCGAGATCACCTTGCCGTCGTTGTAGTACGCGGTGCACGCCTCGGTCGAAACGGTGAAGCCCTGCGGGACCGGCAGACCCAGGCTGGACATCTCCGCCAGGTTTGCGCCCTTGCCCCCCAGCAAGTTGCGCATTTTGGCGTTCCCTTCCTTGAACAGATAAACATACTTGTGCGCCATGTTACTCCCCCTTACCTTGATAACTCTCATCTTTTTACAACCGCACCGAATATTATACCTCGTGGATATGGTTTTCATAGAGGCTTATTGTTAAGTTTGACGTCCTCCGTAACAATCTCAAGTTCAATCCCGTATAGCGCGGCGGCGCAGCGCGAAAACGAACTGTAGAAACTGCCGTAGATTTTACGGGTACGGGAGAGGCACAGGTAGTCCACGTAGGCGTCGACGATGCCCTGCTCGCTGTCCCGCTGGAGCGACCGTTTTTCATAGGTCAGGATGCGCCTGGGGAATTTCGCTTTCAGCTGGCGCTCCTCCTCCGGAGAGTCGGTGGCCAGAAAGAAGCCCACCTCCGGATCGGCCTCCACCTCGCGCCGCATGCGTTCCACAAAGTCCGCCGTCCGGCTTGCCTCAATGGACTGAACGTTGTCGGTCCTGCGGATGTGCACGCCCACGCAGTTGGCAGGAAAGCGCTTCGTCACCCCGTCCGCCAGCTTCTGAATGTCCGGCGCGGGCTTGAAGATGGCGCAGTCGTACTTTTCGTATTCGCTCTCCAGGCTGTAGCAGCTGGAGGCGTACAGGCTCTTGCCCTTCAGCGCCCGGACCGATTCCGGGGTGAGCGCCTTCTTGGCCTCCCAGTTCTCCACCGTCCGGTCAAAGCGTCTTCCGGAAGCGCGATGGGTAAGCTTGCGGCTGATGCTGCGAAGGCGCATGACCGGCTTGGATACGAAGGGACCCTCCACCACCGTCACGTCACCCGGCAGTGCAAAAAGCCGCGCGCACGGGCAGTTCATTCCCGCGTCGCGCAGCCAGACCACGGTCAGCGTTCGGCCCGTCTCCCGCGCCGCGGTATAAAAGGAAGCGATGGTGCGCATCCGGTTGCACAGCCCGCCCAGCGGTTCCACGTACAGCATCTGCGCACCTCCGCTTCAAATGACCGAATAAATTATAGACGATGATGGGAAATCTGTCAAGAAAAGGCGGAAATAACCCCAGGTGGGGCCAAAAGATTCATAAATATCCAATAAAAAAGCCGGACATTCGTCCGGCCTCAGACCATCAACAAATCCCGAAGACATTCCATCATTTCCGGCGACCAGTGCGCCGGAAATGCGTTTGTTCTCCCAGTGCACACATTGGGAGAACAAACAATTCCATCCGTCAGTGCGCCGCCCGGAAATACCGCGGGATTTCAGGCGCACGCAGTCTTTCCCTTACGCATCGAAGAATCCGTAGGGTTTTCGATGCTCAGAGCCGGACATTTGTCCGGCCTTGCAAGATATTGGAAATTCGAATTACCTGAGGCTTAATCCCGCTCCCCGATCGGGATGTACGACGCGTCCTGCGGCACCGCGCGGTAGGCGGGGCGCATGATGCGGCCGCCGGTCAGGAGCTCTTCGATGCGGTGCGCGCACCAGCCGGCGATGCGGGCGGTGGCGAACAGCGGCGTAAACAGTTCGTCCGGGATGCCCAGCATCCGGTAGACGAGGCCGGAATACATGTCCACATTGGCGCACATGGTCTTGCGGCCCTCGAGCTTTTCATTGAGCACCTCGATGCCCATGCGCTCGATGCGCTCCATCAGGTCAAAGTCCTCGTCGAACCCGGTCTTGACCGCCATGTCGTGCGCGTACTTCTTGAGCAGGATCGCGCGGGGATCGTCCACGGTGTAGACCGCGTGGCCCAGGCCGTAGATCTTGCCGGATCCGTCGCCCGCCTTCTTGTCGCGCACGAGGCGCAGGTAGTCGGCCACGGAGCCGTCCTTTCCCGAATCGACCGCGTTTTTGCGGACGTCCTGGAACATCTCCATCACCTTCTGGTTTGCGCCGCCGTGCAGCGGGCCTTTCAGGGAAGAGATCGCGCCGGAGATCGCGCCGTAGGTGTCGGTGCCGGTGGAGGACAGCACGCGGCAGGTGAAAGCCGAGTTGTTGCCGCCGCCGTGCTCCGCGTGCATGGTGAGCATCAGGTCCAGCAGGTGCGCCTCTTCCGGCGTAAACTGATTGTCCCTGCGCAGCATGTGCAGGAAGTTTTCCGCCAGTGACATGTGCTCCTGTGGCACGTGCAGGTAGAGCGATTCGCCGTCGTAGTAATGCTTCTTGGTGGCGTAGGCGTGGGCTACGATGACCGGCAGCCGCGCCGTCAGCTCCATCGATTGGCGCACCACGTTTTCAATCGACGTGTCGTCCGGGTTGGGGTCGTAGGAATAGAGCGCCAGCACCGCGCGGGAGAGCTTGTTCATCACGTTCTTGCTGGGCGCCTTCAGGATCATATCCTCGGTGAAGCCGTCGGGCAGCCTCCGGGCTACCGCCAGCGCGCGCAGGTACTGATCCAGCTGCGTGCGGTTGGGCAGCTTTCCGATTAAAAGCAGATAGCTGACCTCTTCGTAGCCGAAGACGTTGTTTTTCGCGTGCGCCGCGATGATGTCGTTAATGTCGATGCCGCGGTAATACAGGTGGCCGCGCATGGGTACCGGCGCACCGTCAATCATCTGATAGCCCTGCACGCTGCCGATGGTGGTGACGCCCGCCATGACGCCGGTGCCATCGGAATTGCGCAGGCCGCGCTTGACGTTTTGAAGCTCGAACTGCTTGGGATCGATATAGTAGCTCTGTCGGATATCCTCGCAAAACTGCCGGACGTACTCCCGAAGCTCCTGCTGCTGAATATACTGCATGGTATCCTCCTTGCAGCCTTGCGGCCCCCATTGGCTTTTGGCGATTATAGCGCACGGCCGTTAAATATGCAAGCCTTTTAACGGAAAATTTCAAAAACTCAACTGTGGGTACAATCCTGGACGTCAGCTTGCACAACCGAAAACGTAATCCTGCAGCGTCTTGCATTTTGCGGCCTACCTGTTGTATACTGTTGCAAAACGCCATGTGGAGGAATGACCCATGCCGAAATTCACCGCTGCCGGCGCCGTTTGGCGCGGCGGCCGCCCGGAGATTGCGGCCAACCAGACGCCCTCCGGGGAAGCGCGTTCCCGCACCATCGCGGGGCGAATCCTGCGCGCCCACAGCGCGGGGCTCAAACGAAATGACGGCCTGATGCACCTGCGCTTTGACAGCCTGATCTCCCACGACATCACCTATGTCGGCATCGTGCAGACCGCCCGTGCCAGCGGCATGAAGCGCTTCCCGATGCCCTACGCGCTGACCAACTGCCACAACTCGCTGTGCGCGGTGGGCGGCACCATCAACGAGGACGACCACGCCTTCGGCCTGTCGGCGGCGGTCAAGTACGGCGGCATCTACGTGCCGGCGAATTT
>JAEVZE010000353.1 GCA_023392395.1 Bacillota bacterium | reverse complement strand
GGAAAAAGCCCGTCATATCGGAGATGCGCGCGGCCTGCTGCATGTTGTGGGTGACGATGACTATAGTATACTTTTCTTTAAGCCCGATGGCAAGATCTTCTATTTTGGAAGTGGAGATCGGGTCCAGGGCGCTGGTGGGTTCGTCCATCAGGAGCACTTCCGGCTCCACCGCGAGCGCCCTTGCGATGCAAAGCCGCTGCTGCTGGCCGCCGGAGAGGCCCAGCGCGTCCTTTTTCAACCGGTCCTTGAGCTCCTCCCAGATCGCGGCGTCGCGCAGCGACTTTTCCACGATGTCGTCCAGCTTGGCGCGGCCCTTGACGCCGTGGGTGCGGGGGCCGAACGCCACGTTGTCGTACACGCTCATCGGGAACGGGTTGGGCTTCTGGAACACCATGCCCACGCGCTTCCGAAGGACCGTCACGTCCATGCCGCCGTAGATGTCCTCGCCGTCGAGGAGCACACTGCCCGTGATCTTGACGCCCTCGATCAGGTCGTTCATCCGGTTGAGGGTTTTGAGCAGCGTCGATTTGCCGCAGCCGGAGGGCCCGATCAGCGCGGTGATCTTCTTCTCCTGAATGGACATGTCGATGCCCTTCAGTGCCTGAAAGCTGCCGTAGTACAGGTTGAGCTTCTGTATTTGAAACTTGTCCATGTTATCTCCTCGTCAGTCGCTTTGCCGCCCATCCGGAAAGCGCATTGATCCCGGCAACCAGAATCAGGAGCACCGCCGCCGTGGCGGACGCCTGATTGATGTAGAGCCCTTCGCTGGACAGCGCGTACATGTGTACCGACAGCGTCCGGGCGGAATCCGTGAGGGAGTCCGCGGCCTTGGCCACCGTGCCGGAGGTATAGATCAGCGCTGCCGTCTCGCCCACGATGCGGCCGATGGCCAGAATCACGCCCGACAGGATGCCCGGCATGGCCGACGGCAGCACCACCTTGGACACCGTCCGAAGCCGCCCCGCGCCCAGGCCGAAGGAGCCCTCCCGGTACTCGCGGGGCACCGCGATCAGCGCTTCCTCGGTGGCGCGCAGGATCAGCGGCAGGATCATGATCGAAAGCGTCAAGGCGCCCGAGATCAGGGAAAGCCCCAGCTTGAGCGAGGTGACGAAGAACATCAGGCCGAACAGGCCGTACAGGATCGATGGAATGCCTGTCAGCGTCTCACTTGTGATGCGTACCACGCGCACCAGGCGGCTGCCGCTATGGGCGTACTCGGTCATGTAGATCGCGCCGTACACGCCGATGGGCACCGCAATGAAGAGGGACAGCGCCGTCATCAGGATCGTGTTGATCAGCGCGGGCATCATCGAGGCGTTGTTGGAATTGTATTCCCATGCAAACAGGTCCCAGCGGAGATTGGGCACGCCCCGGACCAGGATGTAGACCGTCAGCCCCAGAAACACCACCGCGGTGAAGCCCGCGCCGATGTACACCAGGGAGCGCAGAATGATTGCGTTTCGCTTCGCCTTCGTCATTTGGTGGCCCTCCGTTTGATCACGGACAGCAGCAGGTTGATCATCAGGATGAACACAAACAGCACCACGCCGGTGGCAATCAGCGCCTCCCGGTGCAACTCCGCCGCGTAGCCCATCTCAAGGGCGATGTTGCTGGTCAGCGTGCGCACGCCCTTGAGGAGCCCTGCAGGCATCCTCGCCTGGTTGCCCGCCACCATCATGACCGCCATCGCCTCGCCGATGGCGCGGCCGATGGCCAGCACCACGCTCGCCATTACGCCGGATTTCGCCGCCGGAAGCATCACGCGGAACACCGTGCGCTCGTGCGTGGCACCCAGCGCCAGCGCGCCCTCGTAGTAACTGGAAGGCACCGCGTTGAGCGCCGACTCGGAGAGCGAGATCACCGTCGGCAGGATCATCATGCCCAGAAGCAAGCTCGCCGCCAGCATGCTGGAGCCGCTGCCGCCCAAGAGCTCCCGGATCGCGGGGACCAGTACGACCAGGCCGAAAAAGCCGTATACGACCGACGGAATGCCCGCCAGGAGGGAAACCGCGGGCTTCAGAATTTTCACGGTCTTGGGCTTTGCGAACCGGGACAAGTACACGGCGGTCAGAATTCCCGGCGGAACGCCGACGACCATCGCCCCGGCGGTCACATACAGGCTGCCCAGAATCATCGGCAGCACGCCGTAGATGTCGTTGCCTGGCTTCCATTTTTGCCCGGTCAGGAAATCCAGGAGGCCGATCTTTAGCATCGGCGGCACGCCGTTTGCGAAGATGAACAGGCAGATCAGCGCCACCGCCAGCACGGATACGCTGGCCGCGACGGCAAAAAGCGCCTGTGCGGCGCGCTCTTTCCATTGTTTGCCCCTCCCGCCCCCGAACCTGGGGGCGGAAGGGGAGGCTTTTTTCAGCCCGGTATTAGCCATTGATGGCGCTCCAGTCGGTCGTTTCCCCGGTGTAGATCGAGCGAACCTGCTCGCTGGTGAGGCCGGACACGGCGCTCTCCTGGTTCACGATCACGGCGATGCCGTCCATGGCGATGGTGGTGGGGGTGAGGCCCGCTGCGGACTCGGTGTCCTTCAGGGCGCGGGAGGCCATGCCGATGTCACAGATGCCGTCGATGGTGGACTGGATGCCGGTGGTGGAGTCGCTCTGCTGCACTTCGATTTCAGCGTTGGGGTTGAGGGCGATGTAGGCTTCCTTCAGTTTTTCCATGACCGGGGTCACGGAGGAGGAGCCGGCCACCACGATCTTGCCCGCGATGGTGCTGCCTGCGAAGGGCTTGGGTTCGCCGACGGACACGTAGCCGTTGTCGGTGACGACCTTCTGGCCGTCCGCGCTCAGGATGAAGTCCACGAACGCCTTGGCCGCGTCGCCCGCCTTGGCGGACAGGACGATGTTGAAGGGACGGGCGATCTTGTAGGAGCCGTCCTTGACGCCGTCCGTGGAGGGCGCGACGCCGTCGATGGCGAGCGCTTTCACGGTGTCGTTCAGGGAGCCCAGAGAAACGTAACCGATGGCGGCCGGGTTGCCGGCGACGCTGGTCAGCATGACGGAAGTGCTGTTGGTGATTTCGGCGTCCTCGGTGGTCATGTCTTCTTTCTTACCGTCGGCGTTCTTGACTTCCACGCCGAACAGCTCGATGAACGCGCCGCGGGTACCGGAGCCGTCCTCGCGGGAGACGACGGTGATTTCGCCGTCCGCCAGCGCCTGAATGCTCAGGCCCAGCATCAGAACCAGCATGAGCGCGATCGCAAGAGTTTTCTTCATGAATTTTCCCCTCCAAAGTTCTATTTTTTCCTTCTTCGTACAATGCAAGTGTACAGCCCGACTGTACAAAATAAATACGGGGAATATCAGATGCAAGTAAAATCGTACGGGCGGTATGGAAGTTGCGCTTGGCGGGGCGTCATGGTACAATCGGGGCGTAAGAGGAGGGCGGGAATATGATCTATACGCCTTTGACGAAGCGGGCGCTGCACATTGCGTTCGACGCCCATGCAGGCCAGATGGACCGCTCGGGCCTCCCCTATGTGTTCCACCCATTCCACCTGGCCGAACAAATGGAGGACGAGGTCTCGGTCGCGGCGGCGCTGCTCCACGACGTGGTGGAGGATTCCGGAATCACCTTCGACGCGCTCGCGATGCAGGGAATCACTCAAGAAGTGATCGGCATCCTGAAGCTTCTGACCCACGACCCGGCCGTGCCCTACATGGAGTACGTCCAAAAAATCAAAGACAGCGGCAACCCGCGTGCCATCCAAATCAAGCTGGCGGACCTCAACCACAACGCGGACCCGACGCGCCTTGGCGAGGTGACACAGGAGGATTTGAAGCGGTTTCAGAAGTACGAGGCGGCCAGGGCGCTCCTCGGAGGCTGAGGCGAAAAGGCCAGAAGCGTCGCCCCCGAAAGGTCAAGGCCCCGGAGCACAGGATTTTACGACGGAGATGATTTTCATGCTGTTTCCGGAGCGGCTGCAGCCCTACGCGCATGACTACGAATTCTATTATAAACTGCTGGAAGCCTGGGCTTCCCTCCAGTGCCCCTGCGGCTTTGAGGATTTTGACGTCTTCCACAATGGGACGCCCGTGCGATCCATCCTCTTTGGCACTTCGGTGCGCCATGCGGAGAGGCTGATCGTGGAAGCCGCCTGCGCC
>JAEVZE010000328.1 GCA_023392395.1 Bacillota bacterium | reverse complement strand
CGCGCAGGCTGCCATGTCGCCCCCCAGAGGTTTTTCGCACACGACGTCCAGACCGCGGTCTATCGCGGCTTCAATCACGGCTTCATGCGTCTGGGGCGGAACTACGACGGTCACAAAGTCGGCTTCCACCTCGAGAAGTGCCTTGCCCAAGTCGGTATAGCATCGTTCCTTCGGCAGACCCAAGAACTTCTGCGCATTTATAAGCGCATCTTCGCTAATGTCCACCGCGGCTACGGGCTGAGCAAATTCCCGTACCTTTGGCAATACGGTTTCACACCAGTAGGCGCCGAATCCGCCGGTACCCACCTGAATGAAGCGCTTGACGGCCATGTCTGGTACCCCCTTGTTCTTTTTCTGATTCTCTGTCCCGGCGCCGGGACATTCGTACTGCGGCAATCTGCGGATACCGGGGCCGTTTGGGACAGGGCTTGCAGCCATGCCGGGTGACCGGCGCCCAACTACCGGGCGATTGGCCTCATTGTACCCGACGGGCCCGGCAATGTACATGCACAATCCATACCCGTTAAGGTGGACAATATTGCCGCACAAAAAGACCCCTCGTTTGTCGAGAGGCCTTTTTTCTCCGGCTCAGCATTCTTGGGCTTGACGCCATTCTGTTGGGGATTGCCCGGTATTCTTCTTGAACGCGCGGCTGAAGTAGTGCGGGTCGTTGTAGCCAATGCTCTCTCCCACCAATGAGAAGTCCCATTCGGGATGTTCGAGCATCAATTGCTTCGCCTTTTCGATTCTCAGATTGATCAGATACTGGATCAGCGTAACATGTTTATGCTTTTTGAAAATGCGGTTTAGATACACGGCGTTGAAGCCCGCCCGTTGCGCGATGGACTCCACAGTGAGCGCTTCGGCATAATTCGCCTTCAGGTATGCTTCGATATCATCCGCGGTTTTCCCGGAATAATCCTCTCGGGGAACGGGCTTAAGCATCAGATCTTCCAGGGCCGACCATATGGCGTCCAGCGCCTCGGGGAGTTGGCGTGCTGCGCATACCGCGGAAAGAACGGCATGCTCCGCAAGGTATGCGCCACCTTCCTCCGCCGCCTGAGGGCTCAGCGGCGCCAGCGTGCGAATGAGCTGACGCAGATCGCTCTCCACGAGATATTGCGGGTACTTCGCTCGGGCCCATCCGTTCAAAAGCTCTCCCAACTGTCGCCTGGCCAGATCCCAGCGCTGTACCTGCAGATGTCCCTTAAACAGATTGAACTGCTCCATCCCCAGCAGTGATTTCCCCAACGCGGGCTTTCCCGAGGCAATGAAATACGCGCTGTGCCCGGGAGAAATCCTGTGGCTCAGCGCCGCGGCCAGGCTGCGAAGCTCTTCTTGAAGGTTCAAAAGTTCACATTCTTTTTCGGAGGCGCTCAGGGTGACGGCATATCCGCAGGAGGCTGCTCCCAGGCTCGAAAGCAGGCCTTGCGCATCGATTGCACCCTGCGAAGCGTCCAATACGATAAAGCGCTGCGCCTGGGACAGCCCGTCGCACACCCACCATCCATCCTCCGTCGCGCCCGCCTGTTTCAGCGCGCCCCGATAGTCCATGTCTTCCAGGATGCAGGCGACAATCCTCTCGTGGATCGCATCCGGGATGGGGCCCAGGTGTCCGCCTACGTTGAGCAGGATTGCTCTGAATCGGGCGTCGGCAAGTCCCTGCGGCACTGCGGCCGCGCTCAGCCTGCCCGTTGCGGCCGCGCGCACCGCCTCAATCTCGCCGGCAAGGAAGGTTCTGCGCAACTGCTCCGCGATGCGTTTCAATACCCCCGTCAGTTCCTCGTCGGACACCGGCTTGAGCAGATAATCGCAAACGCCGTTGCGCATGGCTTCGCGTGCGTAGGCGAAATCCTGGAATCCGCTGATGATGACAACCTTGGGGGCATTGGGCAAAACCTTGAGCTGAGCGGAGAGCGCGATTCCGTCCATGCGGGGCATGTATACGTCTGAGAATACGACATCAGGGCGCAATTGCTTCGCCAGCGTCAGCGCGTCCTGTCCGTTTCGCGCTGTGCCGACGACTTCAAACTGAGCGTCGAGCTTGGAAATTTTCTGGGCCAAATGCGCGAGAATGCGTGGTTCATCTTCCACGACAATGGCTCGGTAAGTGCTTCTCATGGCGGCGACTCCCTCCAGGCAGTCAGTATAGCACAAGGCGGGCGTTTGCTCAACCGGCTCTTGACAAAGCGGGAAAGCGGCGGCATACTGCCTTTGGCGGCGCGCATGGCGAGGCGGCCAGTACGCTAGGGGGAAAATGCCGTGGGTAGAATGTTTCGCTCCATGCGTTCGCGCATGTTCATCAGTTTTTCCGCGGTATTGTTGACGGTCATTCTGGCATTTCTTGCGTTCAACGCGGTGCAAACCTATCAGACCCTGCGCAAGGATCTTTCGGTTTCCATGCAGCAAATCGCGCTTGCCGTCGCCCGGGAGCTGGACGATGAAATGCGGCAGCTCTCGCTCATGACGGAGCGGATCGTCTTTTCAACCCAACTTCGAGAAGCCATACTCAACCAGCTGCCCGGGAGCGAGGGGGCGGAGCGCTACCGGTTGCTCAACAGGTTGAATGACCTGATGTATTCCATTTGCGGGCCGAAACTTACCTTTTACCATGCAAACATTATTACGGATACGGGGTATCAGTATGCCTTTGGGCAGATCTATGAATACGGCAAGCTGAGCGAAAAGCCGCAAAAAGATGAGTGGTATATCCGGACTGTCGAAAAGGGCGGAAAGGTGCTGATCACGCCGCTTCATCGACGGACCGTCGGCGGAGCGGACGCGGACGTGATATCGGTGTGCCGCGGATTCGGGCTTGTTTACGGGCTGCCGGTGCACGCTGTGGTGGAGATGCAGCGGGATTACGGCTTTCTTGACGAACTGATTCAAAACGCCGCCTTCCTCACATCCTCCGAGCAAAAAACAGCCAAGGTCCTGGTCTTCGATCAAAGCGGGGCGCGGATCTACCCGAAGGATATTTCCGAAGCCGAGATCGATCACTACGCCGCCCATTTTGCCCTGTCGGAACAAAGCGCGTATAACCCGCTTTCTCGACAGGACGAGCTGTTCTTCGGCGCGCAGGGCGAATTCTCCGGCTGGCGCGTAATCGTCGTGCCCCGCAGCGACGTATTGACGGGGCTGGTACGCGCATTGGTTTCGCAGACTTTGATCGTCAGCGTGCTGCTGGTCGCGGCAGCCGCGATCGTAAGTCTCCTTCTGAGCCGAAAGTTCGCCACGCCGCTCCAACGGCTGTGCGCCTATGTGGACAACTTGCGGCTTGACCAGCTGGGAGAAGCGAGCGGCTGGCAGACCGGCTCCGATGTGGACGAACTGGACCGGCTAAGCCGCGCATTCAGTCAGATGACCAAGCGCCTGGGCCGCTCTCTGGATCAGGTGGTCGAGCTGAAAAACGCGGAAATGCACGCGCGGATGCTGGCGCTGCAGGCGCAGATGAACCCGCATTTTCTTTATAATACGCTGGCCGTGATCAACATCATGGTTGAAAACGGGGAGGTGCAGCAGGTACAGCGGGCCTGCAAGAATCTGTCCAATACGCTCGAATATATCTCCACTCAGGAACTTGCGCCGGTCATGCTGCAGCAGGAGCTACAGCACGCGATGAACTATATGGATTTGATTCTGATGCGATATCCGGGCGATATCGAATTTAGCGTGGACGTACCGGAGGATATTCTCCAAGTGCGCATCCCCAAACTGGTCATCCAGCCGCTCGTGGAAAACGCGGTCAAATACGCCACCCAGAAGGACCCCGTATGGCATGTGCGCCTGAGCGTTTCTGTAGAAGAAGGGCACTGGTATGTTCAAGTACAGGATGACGGCGACGGCTTCGATTTGCAGACGCTCCGGCAGCTTCGGGAAAAGATGAGCCTTCTGCGCTCTGGCGGAGAGATCCCGCAGCTGACGCTTCGTGGAATGGGCATCATGAACATCTTCTTGCGATTGCTCAGCGCCTACGGCGACGAAATGGTGTTCTGGATTGACAACCGCCCGGGCGAGGGCGCCTCCATCACAATCGGCGGTACGCTATAGCCGTTCTTTTCGGTCTGTACCAATTGTCCAACCGCAAAGGTTTGTTTCGTGCATGTTCAACCATCCGTCAAACCGCTATACTGGATTTCGAGGGCAGCTCCCAAGCGCCGAAAGAGCTGTCGGAACGATGAGAATGGGGGTTTGCACATGAAAAGGTATCTTATCTTGTTGATCGCCCTGTGTCTGATGCTCGCATCCATCCCTTCGCTGGCGGAACAGCCCCAGTTGCGCGCCGGTTCCACCCTGGTGGTGTGCGCCGCGCAGGATTGGGTGAAGGATTACGACCGGAAGCTTGCCGACGACTTTACCAAGGAGACGGGCGTCAAGATCGATTTCCAGCTTAACCCCAATGATCAGTACGGCAACATCGTGAAGGCCAAGCTGGCCTCGGGCGACGGCGTGGACATCTTCTACTCCAATCCCGGCCTGGGCCTCATGGAATACTCGCCCGACAAATACGCCTATGACCTGTCCGGTCAGCCCTGGATCAGCGAATATACGGACTGGGCGCTGGCGAGCGCCACCTTTAACGGCAAGGTCGCGCTGTTTACCACCGGCTCCATCGACGGCTGGGGTCTTCTGTACAATGGAAACCTCCTCAAGAAGATCGGCAAGGAACCGGCCAAGAACTACGACGAGCTGCTGGAGATCTGCGAGGCGTTCAAACAGATCGGCGTTACGCCCATCTTTGAACCCGGCGCGGATACGTGGCATGCCTGCGTGTGGCTGCTGGAGACCGGAGACTGGCTCAACCGCAAGTACGGGGATATGTATGAGAAACTCTGCACGCCCGAGGGCAAGTTCGAGGCATATCCCGAAACGCTGACCTTCTCCGAGCAGATGATGGATCTCATGAAACGCGGCTATTTCGGCGCGGAGGAAGACTGGCTGAGCTACGGCTGGAACGACCGCAGCGAGAGAATGGCCAGCGGCGAGATCGGCATGATGGTGGCGCACATGTCGGCGGCCTCTGAAATCGCGAAGCTGTATCCGGATGCCGGCGCCGATCAGTGGCCGCTGACCATCATCCCGCTCGCGGGCAACGAAACCTTCAGCAACAGCGGCGGTTCGATGGGCCGTGTGCTCAACAAGGAGTCGAAGCTGATCCCCGAGGCGCTCGCCTACTTCGAATTCCTTGCCAGGCCGGAAAATCTGCAGTACGCCTACGACAACGGCACCAACCCCAACATTTCCTTCAAGAGCGTTGTGCTTCGTCAGAACGTGCAGTATGAAACGCTGATGGCCAGCTGCAACGGCGTATCCGGCCCCGACTACACCACCCGCACGCCCTACTACTCGGCGGACCCCATCGGCCGCGCCTACATTGAGATGTGGATCGGCGATAAGACTCCGCTGCAGGCGGTGCAGCAGGTGGACAAGGATCGCGCGATCATGTTTGGTGCGGTGCAGTAACGCGACGGGGCGGCCGGCGGTCGGAAATGTCCGCCGGCCGCCCCGTCTTATTCCGAAAGGACGGATTGTCCATGTATAAGAGGCAAATCTACCGCACATGGTTTTTGATGCCCGCTTTCATCCTGTATATTGTGCTGTTCATTATTCCCGTACTGACGGGAATCGGATATTCCTTTACCAACTGGAACGCGCTGAATGGCGAGATGCGGTTTATCGGCTTGCGCAACTACGCCGAGATCTTTAACCCCGACAACGCTTACATGCTGGCGATCCGAAACACGCTTCTTTTCACCATCTTTGCGACCCTGGGCAAGATCGCGCTGGGGCTTGTTCTGGCGCTGTTTTTCAACCGAAGCTTCAAAACCCAGCAGCTGATGCGAGGCGTGTACTTTATGCCCTTCGCCATTTCTCCGCTGATCATCGGCATGATTTTCACGTCGATTCTGGCGCCCAAAGGCATCTTGAATGAATTTCTGCGGTCCATGCATCTGGAGGTGATCGCCAAGAGCTGGCTGACCAACCGCCAGACGGCGCTGGGCGCGGTGATCGCGGTTGAAATATGGAAATCCGTGGGCCTGAACATGGTGATCTTCCTGGCGGGCCTCCAAATGATCAGTAAGGAATACTACGAGGCCGCGCAGCTTGACGGGGCCACCGCCTTCGGACAGTTCCGCTATATCACCTGGCCATTTCTGCAGCCTTCGGTGACCATCAATGTGATTCTCAACACCATACACGGCCTCAAGGTATTCGACATCGTCATGTCGCTGACAGACGGCGGGCCGGGCAACACCACGCAGGTGATCAGCACATTCGTGTTCAAGACCTACGGTATGGGTGCATACGGCTTGAGCAACGCGCTGTCGACGTTCATCTTCTTATTGACCACCGTGATCGCGCTGGCCACGCTCCGGCTGATCGCGCCAAAGGAGGGCTGACCCATGATAGCGAGAGCTCGGAAAGACAAGTGGCGCGCAAGGGCCTGTGCCGCCGTTGGCTGGGCGCTGAGCCTGGTGGTACTCATACCATTTGCCGTGATAGTGGTCAACTCGTTTAAGACCACCCGGGATGCGGCCATGATGTCCCTGTCCTGGCCCAGAGACGGCTGGGTGATCGATGACTACCGGGCCGTGCTCGAAGGAGGGCAGATCCTGCGGTCCTTCTTCAATAGCCTCATCATCTCGTCGGGATGCGTCTTGTTGTGCACTGCGTTTACCGCGATGGCTGCCTTCGTTATCAAGCGCAGGAAAACGCGCTTCCACTCTTTTGTGTTCTACTTATTCTTCGCAGGCCTGATCGCGCCAATGAACTATATCACCACCATGCAGATTCTGAAGTTCTTCGGCCTAAATGGCGGATTCCTGGGGGTCGTATTGACCTATGCCGCCATGGGAATTCCGTTTGCTTCTTTTTTGTTCTACAATTTTATGAGCAACATCCCGCAGGAGATTGATGAGGCGGTGGTTATCGACGGCGGCGGCACCAGCCAGTTGTTCTTCCGGGTAATTTTCCCGTTGCTTCACCCGATCAGCATCACGGCGGCCACGCTGACCTTTATCAGCGCCTGGAATGACTTCATCTCGCCGTTGTACCTGCTCAACAGTTCCTCGAAGTGGGGCATGATTCTCATGGTCTACAACTACTGGGGGTTTCTGAATCAAGAATGGGGCAAGATCTGCGCCGTCATCGTACTTACGCTGCTGCCCATCTTGTTATTGTATACCGCGATGCAAAAATACATCATCGCCGGCATGACCTCCGGCGCCGTGAAGGGCTGAGCATGAAACGGCTGGAGATTGCGCTGTGGGCCTCGGGCATGGCAGGCGACGCCATCTCCGAAGCCCTCGGTCGAACGCCGGATTTTGCCGTTCGCCGCGACGGCGGCCTGCCGGAAGAAGGCGGCGCGCTTATCTGGTATGAGCCTGAACCGGTTCTGTCGATGCCGCCGACTGTATCCCGGCAAATCGCCGCCCGATATCAGACGGATATGGGCCTGGTACTTTTGGGCGGCGCGGTGTTCTCCGCGCTCACACGAGAACTTTTCTCCATTGTTCCTGCGACATCCGCACAGATCCTGAGCATGGAACGGGTGTGGATGGTCAATCCCCGTCATCCCCTGTCCGCGGGGTTGCCCTCCTATGCGGACATTCCCGGCAAGAGGCTGCGGCATTTCCCTGCTGAGATGAGCAAGTGTTCGCAGCTCCTGTGCCTGAGCATGTTGGATGGTCAGAAGATGATCCGCACGGGATTTTGCTACGAGCGGGCCGGCCGGGCGCTGTGCCTGACTTTGGGCAGCGAGGAGGGCGAATGCTACGCGCTTGGAGCTATGAGCATGCTCCTGCGCAATGCGGGACGCTGGGCGTGCAAGGCCGAACCGTAAGTCGATCTATTTCGAAGGAGGACTTCCAATTGAGGAAATTCGCGTTCATCGGAGCGGGTAGCTATGTATTTACACGGGAGTTGGTCAGGGACATCCTGTCCTATCCGCATTTTCAGGATAGCGTCATCGCACTGATGGATACCGATCAGGAGCGCCTTGAGACCATCGAACGGGCGGTGCGGCACATTGTTGAGGCTGGAAAGTATCCCGCCACCATCGTCGCAACCCGGAGCAGGGAGGAGGCGCTTGAGGGCGCGGACGGCGTGCTGTGTACCATCAAGGTGGGCGGCCGGCAGGCCGCGGT
>JAEVZE010000294.1 GCA_023392395.1 Bacillota bacterium | reverse complement strand
TACGACGGCCTGCGCGACATCATGGAGCAGTCCGGCATGGAATTCTACGGATTGTAGGCGTTGAAAATCCGCTGTGCGGCTTTTCAACGCGATGGAAAGCTGCGCGAGCCTGAAATTCTCACGAATTTCCGGGCGGCTCACTGACGGAAGGAATTGTTTCCGCCGCCAGTGTGCGCACTGTTTTAGAAAACACGTTTCCGGCGCGCGGGTCGCCGGAAACGATGGAATGGCCGGGCGGTTCCTAAAGAGAACCAGGCTACGAACAAATCTGACCCATTCAAACTGAAAGGAAGAAGGGGAAATACAAAATGAAAGTGGATCTTTGCGGCAAGGTCGTCATCATCACGGGCGGCGGCGGGGCGATCGGCAGCGCCATGGCCAAGCAATTTGCGGGAAATGGCGCGAAGGTGGTCGTCGCGGGGCGGACGAGGGAAGCGCTTCAGGCCGTCGTGGACGAAATCCGCGCTTCCGGCGGCGAGGCCGAAGCCGTGGTCACCGACGTATCGCAAAAGGGCAGCGCTGAAAACATGGTGGCCGAAACCGTCCGGCTGTACGGCAGGCTCGACTGCCTGGTCAACAACGCGGGCATCAACGGCGGGCCCGAGTTCCGCAAGCCCATCCACGAATACGACGACGACCTGTGGCAGCGCATCATCAATATAGACTTGAACGGCGTGTACTACTGCTCCAAACCCGCCATCAGGCAGATGATCGCCCAGGGCGAGGGCGGGTCGATCATCAACATCGGCTCCATTGTGGGCCTCACGCCGCTCCGACTGCAATGCGCGTTCACGGCGGCGAAGGCGGGCGTGTTCAACCTGACGAAGGCGATGGCACTGGAGCTTGCGGAGCACGACATCCGCGTCAACGGCATCGCGCCCGGCTCGATCATGTTTGAGGGCACGCGGAAGCTGTTCTACGCCGATCCCGTCAAGGCCGAGGCGATCCTCTCCCACATTCCGCAGCACCGCGCGGGTGAGCCGGACGACATCGCGGGGATGACCGTGTTCCTCGCAAGCGCCGACGCCAAGTACATGACGGGCGCGATTGTGACGATCGACGGCGGCTGGACTTGCGGGTATACCAGAGATTTTTAGCATGGGATGGGATTGGACATGAAAGTACTGTTGGCCTATCGACCCGGTGAACTGCGCGTGGTGGAAATGGAGACACCCCGGCCCGGCCCGCGCGAGGTGCTGTGCAAGGTGTCGCACTGCGGCGTTTGCGCAACCGATATCGCAATCATGAAAGGCTCTCTGACGCTGGGCGAGGGCATGGAGCCCGTCTACCCGGTCCGCCTGGGGCACGAATGGTCGGGCGTAGTGGTCGAGTCGGGCGCGGACACCTGGCGTTTGAAGCCCGGCGACCGCGTGATCTCGGACACCGGCTATTCTTGCGGCGAATGCGAGATGTGCCTGCGGGGCGAATACCAGTCCTGCGAGAAGGGGCGCGCCATCGGCACCATCGGGGAATGCTGGCCGGGCGCGTTCGCGGAGTACATGGTGGTGCCTGAGCGGCTGGCCTTCAAGGTGCCGGACAACATTTCGCTTTCCGAGGCGGCGCTGGTGGAGCCCGCGAGCATCGGCTTCTACGGGCTGACCCGCTCGCCCGCCGGCCCCGGCGCGAACCTTCTCGTGATCGGCACCGGACCCATCGCGCTGGGCGGCATGGCGTGCGCCAAGGGCATGGGCGTGGGCAGGACCATCCTCGCCGGCCGCAAGGACAAAAAGCTTGAAATCGGGCGGCAGATGGGCGCGGATCTTCTGGTCAACATGACAAAGGAAAACCTGTACGACGTAGTGATGCGCGAGACGCATGGCCGCGGCATGGACGTGATCATGGACACCACCGGCGCGCCGGAACTGCTCAACGACGCGATGGCGATGCTCCGCGGCAGCGGCACGCTGGTCATCCCCGGCTTTTACGAGCAGGAGCTCAACCATGTGCAACTCGACCGGTTGATCGTGCGCAATTGCACGCTGGTTGGCGCGGCGGGGACCCCCAACATGGGCCGGCGCATTCTGGACCTCGTGGCCAACGGGCACGTCTCCCTTTTGCCCATGATCACCGACCGGTTCCCGTTTGCACGGGTTCAGGAAGCGTTTGCAGCCGTCACCGAGCGCAACGACAGCCGCGTGAAAGTGCTGGTGGATTTCGAATGAAGCCGTGGAGCCCCGATCCCGCGCGGCAGGCCTGCGTCAGCCGCTATGGCAACATGCGACAGCTCTGCGGGCTCCGGCGGTATGAGTTTCTGGACGGCAAGGCAAAGGGCGTAGAGGCTGTGGACCTTGAGACCGGCGGCGGGCTCGCCTTCACGGTCCTCCCCGGCCGGGGCATGGACATCTCCGCCATGCGCTACCGCGGCGTGCCCATCGCCTACCTTTCCAAGGCGGAGCTCGCCGCGCCCGGCTACCACGACCCCAGGGAAAATCAGTGGCTGAAGGGCTTCTTTGCCGGGATGTTGACCACCTGCGGCCTCACAAACGCCGGGCCCGCCTGTCGGGACGACATCGGCATCCTGAAGGACGTCCCCTTTGGGCTGCACGGCGACATCTCGAACACTGCGGCGGACAACGTGTGCGCGCGGGAGGAGTGGACGGAGGGGCGCTACCGGCTTCAGGTATCCGGCCGGGTGCGGGAGGGGCGGCTGCACGGGGAGCACCTGTCCATGCGGCGCACGGTGACGGCATACCTGGGCGAGAAGCGGTTTACGGTTTCGGACGAGTTTCAAAACGAGGGGGAACTCCCCCAGGCGCTCATGTTCTTCTATCATATCAACATCGGCCATCCGGTTTTGTCGCCGGGCGCGCGGTTCGAAGCGCCCAGCGGGCGGGTATGGGCCGAAACCCAGGAGGCGCGCTCGGGCCTGGACCATTACGCCCTGTGCGGAGCGCCCCAGCCGAGTTACCTTGAGCAGCAGTTCTTTCATGAGATGCGTCCGGACGGCGACGGGCGCGCCCTTGTCGCGCTGATCAACGACGATCTCGAACTTGCGGTCTACCTGCGCTATTATGTCCGCGAGCTGCCCTGCTTTACGCAGTGGAAGGTGCTCAGGGATGCGGAGTACGTGCTGGCCTTCGAGCCGGGCAACTGCCATCCCGTCGGCAGGGAACGGCAGAAGGCGCTCGGCATGGAGATCCTGGAGCCTATGCAGGCGCGGACCGCGCGCTTTGAGATTGGCGTGGCCGACGGCCCGGAGGAAATCGCGGCGCTGCGCGCGGAGATACGTCAAGGGAGGTAAGGGACAATGGGAAAGCCTGTGGTGGTCTTCGGCAGCTTCGTCGTGGATCTGACCAGCCGCTCCCGGGGGTTGCCGGTGCCCGGGCAGACGATCCTGGGCAGCTCGTTCAAAATGGGCGCGGGCGGAAAAGGGTCCAATCAGGCGGTCGCGGCGCACCGCGCCGGGGCGGATGTGACGCTGGTGACCAAGATCGGGCGGGACGTATTCGGCGACGTGGCGCTGAATTTCTACCGGGGCGAGGGCATGGACACGCGATTCGTGCTCGTGGACGAAACCCGGGAAACCGGCATCGCGCTGATCATGGTGGACGAGGCGTCCGCGCAGAACGAAATCGTGGTGGTGCCCGGCGCGTGCGGGAACATCGCGCCCGAGGACGTTGAGAAGTGCCGTCCGCTGATCGAGAGCGCCTCCATCCTCTTGTTGCAGCTGGAGATCAACTTCGACGCGCTGTTCAAGGTGATCGACATCGCCCACGCCGCGGGCGTGACCATCGTACTGAACCCCGCGCCCGCATGCCCGCTGCCGGACGAGGTGTTGAGCAAGATCGACATCGTGACCCCCAACGAGACCGAGGCGCAGGCGCTGACGGGCGTTGAGATCAAGACCATGGCCGACGCCGAGGAAGCCGCGCAGGTCTTTTTGAAAAAGGGCGTAAAAGGCGTGGTCGTCACGATGGGCGCTCTGGGCGCGTTCGCGACCGACGGCGCGAAGATCGAATGGCTTCCCCGGATTCCTGTGAACGCCGTGGACACCACCGGCGCGGGCGACGCCTTCAACGGCGGCTTTGTGATGGCGCTGTCCGAGGGGCGGGACC
>JAEVZE010000260.1 GCA_023392395.1 Bacillota bacterium | reverse complement strand
ATCATGACCTTCATCAACGTCTGGCAGGAATACTTCATGGCGCTGTCCTTCATTTCCGACCGGGCCAACTACACGCTGCCGGTGGGCATATCCACCTTCATCGGCGCGAAATCCACCAACTGGGGCGGGCTGCTCGCCACCTCGGTGGTCATCGCGGTCCCGGCACTGGTGCTGTTCGTCTCGTTCCAGCAGTATTTCGTGGACAGCCTCGCGGGCTCGGTCAAGGGCTAATCTAAATTCGGGAGGGTACGGGCATGACATCCAGAGAACGCGTCGTCAGGGCGCTGCAGCATAAGGAAGTGGACCGGGCGCCCAGGGAACTGTGGGCGCTGCCGGGCGTGGGCATGTTCCGCCAGGCGGAATTGGACGCGCTGCTTGAGGAATTCCCGGTGGACTTCACCGGCCCGGGCATCCGATACAATCGGGGCCACCGCGAAGCGGGCACCCCCTGCGTGGTCGGCGTGAGCACCGACGCCTGGGGCTGCGTGTGGTCAGTCAAGGAAGACGGCGTGGTCGGCGAAATCAAAAATGCGTTGTTCGCAAACGGCTACGAGGGGCTTTCGGCGTATCAGGCGCCCTGGGAGCTGATCGAGGGGCTAGACCGAGAACAGGTCGCGCTCCACTGCGCCGCGACGGACAAGTTTGTGCTGGCGGGCACCGAAACCAGGCCCTTCGAGCGGATGCAGTTCCTGCGCGGCACCGAGGACCTGTTTTGCGACCTGGCGCTGGACGAACCGGAAGTCTACCAGCTACGCGACAAGCTGCACGAATTCTACCTGGCGGAAATGCGCTTCTGGGCCTCCACGCCGGTGGACGGTGTGGGTTTTATGGACGACTGGGGCACACAGCGTTCGCTCCTAATCTCGCCGGAGAAGTGGCGTCAGTTTTATAAGCCCCTGTACAGGGACTACTGCGACATCCTGCATGCCGCGGGCAAGTACGCGTTCTTCCACTCCGACGGGTTCATCGAGGCGATCTATCCGGACCTCATCGAAGTGGGCATCGACGCGGTCAACTCCCAGCTGTTCTGCATGGACATCGAGAAGCTGGGCCGCGAATACGCAGGCAGGATTACCTTCCGCGGCGAGATCGACCGGCAGCGCCTGCTGCCCTTCGGGACCGAGGAAGAAGTGCGCGAGGGCGTGCTCAGGGCGTACCGGGCGCTATGCCCCAACGGGCGGCTGACCGGCGTCTTCGCCCAGTGCGAATGGGGCAAGAACGACCCCGCGGTCAACGTGCGCGCGGTATACGACGAGTGGGACCGCCTGACAAGGGCATAGATTTGCGGCGATAGACGATCGAGGGAGGACCGACCATGTTGATGCATCAGTTGGACGCTCGGGTCCGGCGCATGCTGACGGAACTTAAGGGTCTGATCGTGCGAGAGAGCGTCGCGGTGGATGGTATCGAAATCGCGCCCCGGGGAAGCGAGGATTTCCGCGCGTTTGAAAACGGTTCGGAATGGTCAAGGGACGGCGCATGGCAAACGTTCCACTTTACCGCGCGGATCCCGGAGGGGTTCCGGGGCCGCGTCAGGCTGTGCGTGAGGACCGGGCGGGAGGGATTGTGGGAAGCGGTCAATCCACAGATCCTGGCCCTTGTCAACGGTCGGGCGGAAGCGGCGTTCGATACGCGCCACCCGTCGATCGTGCTTGAAGGCGAAGCCCGCCCGGGAACGGTTTATGAGGTTCGGTTTGAAGCCTACTCCCAGACCCCCGAGGCGGGACAGGCCTATCCGGTGATGGATGTTCACATTTGTGATACCAACGAAACGCTGGAGCAGCTTTGCTTTGATATTGAAAACCCCTACGCCGCGGCCGTCATGCTGCCCGAGGGCGATCGCGAGCGCGAGGTGACGCTGGAAACCCTTGCCCGTGCACTGGACATGCTGGACCTGCGTGAGCCCTGGAGCGAAGCGTTCGAGCACTCGGTGGCCGGAGCCCGGGCCTATCTGAAGGCGGAATACTATGACAAGCGCGCCGCGCTGCCGCCAGTCGCCGTCGCGGACTGCGTCGGCCACACCCATATCGACGTCGCGTGGCTGTGGGACCTGTACCAGACCCGGCACAAGGCCGCCCGCAGCTTCACCACGGTTTTGAATCTCATGGACCGGTACCCGGAGTATAGGTTCATGTCCAGCCAGCCGGTCCTCTACGACATGGTCAAGGAGGACCAGCCGGAACTGTATGGGCGCATCAAGGCGCGGGTGGCCGAAGGCCGCTGGCAGCCGGAGGGCGGCATGTGGCTGGAGGCGGACTGCAACCTGACGGGCGGGGAATCGCTGGTCCGGCAGTTTTTGCACGGGCAGGAGTTTTTTGAAAGGGAGTTCGGGCAGCGGTCGAGGGTACTCTGGCTTCCGGACGTGTTCGGCTACTCGGCGGCGCTGCCGCAGATCATGAAGGGCGCGGGCGTCGACTACTTCATGACCACCAAGATCAGCTGGAACGAGTACAACCTCCAGCCTTACGACACCTTCTGGTGGAAAGGCATCGACGGCACCGAAGTGCTGACCCACTTCTCGCCCGCCCGGGAGTTCCACGAAAAGGCGCACGAGGGCCTGACCCACTTCACCACTTACAACGCGATGATCGACCCTTCCACCATCCGCGGTGGCTGGGAACGCTATCAACAGAAATGGCTGGATGGGGAATTCCTGGTCAGCTACGGTTACGGCGACGGCGGCGGCGGCCCCACCGACTGGATGCTGGAAAACGCCCGGCGCATGGAGACACCGCTGCCTGGCGTGCCCGCCGTGCGGCAGACGCACCCGCGTGAGTTCTTCGAGGCGCTCGAGGCCCGGGTTGCAGGCGACCCGAGGCTGCCGGTGTGGTCGGGCGAACTGTATCTGGAGTACCATCGGGGCACCTATACCGCCGTAGGCAAAAACAAGCGCAACAACCGCAAAACCGAGCTGATGCTGCGCGACGCGGAATTCCTATGTGCGGCGGCGGCACGGCTCAAGGGCTTTCTTTACCCCGAGGAAACACTCCATCAGCTCTGGCAGGACGCGCTGACGCTGCAGTTCCACGACATCCTGCCCGGCTCCTCCATCAAGAAGGTCTATGAGGACTCGGACGGGATGTACGAGCGAATGGGCCGCGCCCTCTCCGAGATCAGATCGGAGGCGCTCTCCGCACTGTCCGAAGACGCGGCGGACACCGTGAGCTTTGCGAACACGCTGTCCTTCCGCCGGGATGACGTGGTCTGGTTCGACGCGCCGGAGTGGGTCAATTCGCTCCGCGCTCCGGACGGGACGCTTTCCCCGGTGCAGCGCGTGGCCGGGAAGTGCTGCGCCTTCGTTCGCGGCCTCGCGCCTTTCTCCATGACTGCTTTCACATTTTGTGAGGACGAGGCGGAGGGCGAAACCGTCCGGATCTCCCCCGAGGGCTTCGAGACGCCCGCGTTCTCCGGAAGATTTGACCATCCCATGCACATTGTGTCCCTCTATGACAAGCGTGCGCGGCGGGAGGTGGCCCGGCCCGGCGAGGCGCTCAACCGGATCGTCTGCTACGAGAATAAGCCCCACAACCACGACGCGTGGGACATCAACATCTACTACGCCCGCCGCCACTGGGACGTGGACCAAGTGGTGGAGGTTAAGGTCGTCTCCTGCGGGCCGGTGCTGGCGCGCCTGCTTGTGCGCTACCGCTACATGCACTCCACCCTCGATCAATTGGTGACGGTGTACCGGGACGTCGACCGCATCGACTTCGATACCGAGGCGGACTGGAAGGAAAAGCAGTACCTCCTGAAGGCGCACTTCCCGGCGGACGTGTTTTACAATGAAGCGACCTACGACATCCAGTACGGCAATGTGCGCCGCCCGACGCACAAAAATACCAGCTGGGACGAGGCGCGCTTTGAGGTGTGCGCCCATAAATGGATGGATGTAAGCGAGGATGGCTACGGCGTCAGCCTCTTAAACGACTGCAAGTACGGCCACAGCGCGGACAACAAGGGCATCGCGCTGACGCTGCTCAAGAGCAGCGTGTACCCGGACCCGGACGCCGACCAGTGCCGGCACACGTTCACCTACAGCCTGATGCCGCACGACGGATCCTGGCGCAGCGCGGGCACGGCGAACATGGCTGGAAGGCTCAACACCCCGGTCATCGCCATGGAAAATCGGCGCGCCTCGACGCCCGCATTCGCGTCGGTGGACTCGGAAAATGTGATGGTGGAGGTCGTAAAACAGGCGCTGGACGGGAACGGCACAATCATGCGCCTCTACGAAACCTTCGGACGCCGCACGCAGGGCGCGGCGCTCAAGCTGGGCTTCGACGCGAAGAACCTGTACGAGTGCAACCTGCTGGAAGAACCCCTCCGCGAGATCGGGCTGGACGGGCGGACGGCGGCGTTCTCCTTGCGCCCCTACGAGATCAAGACATTCCGAATCCTTTGACCGGCCGCCACTCGCCTGTTCGAACCCGGACACCCGATTCCCCAGCGCGGGCGGGCGAGGTCTCTCCCCCGCCCGCCGTCACTTCTCCCGGAAAGGAACGGACGATATGAATCAAGTTCTATCCAGCATCGCGGAAAAGCCAGTGTTCTTCGAGCGCAACCGGGTTTCCCGGGTCTACACCGGCGGGAAGCTCTTTCACGGGTTTTTTGGGGACGCTGAAGAGGACGGGTTCCGGCCCGAGGAATGGATCGCCTCCGGCGTCCGAGCCATCAACCGTGACAGCGCGGACGCCCACGAGGGCCTTTCCGTGGTCCAAGGCACCGGGATTCTGTTCAGCGACCTGATCACGGCCGAAAAGGAGCGCATGATCGGCAGCCGGGACAACCTCGGCATCCTGGTGAAGGTCCTCGACAGCGCCGTCCGGCTTCCTGTCCAGGCGCACCCCGACAAGCCCTTCTCCAGAAAGTATTTCCACTCGGATTTCGGCAAGGCCGAAGCATGGGTCGTACTGGCGACCCGCGAAAACGCGAAAATCCATTTTGGCTTCAAAGAACGGATGACGAAGAACCGCTTTCTCGAAGCAATCGAAAAGAGCGAAACCGACAAAAGCGCCATGGAGCATCTTTTGAACGCGGTCCCCGCGAAGCCGGGCGATGTGTACTTCATCCCGCCGAAGGCCGCCCACGCGATCGGCTATGGATGCCTGATCCTGGAAATCCAGGAACCCACCGATTTCACCATCCAGCCCGAGGCATGGTGCGGGAACTACAAGCTAAGCCCGGAGGAAAAATACCTGGGGCTTCACCGGGACGCCGCGCTGGAATGCTTTGACTATTCCCTCTTTGGCGAGGAGGCCATACGCCTGGGCCGGAAGCACGCCAAGGTCCTTCGGGCCGAAAATGGGCTTGTATCCGAAGGCCTGATCGGCTCGGAGGATACGGATTGTTTCGCGCTCCATCGTCACCGGTTTGAAAACCGCCACTTTGAGAATCTCGCGGCGCCCGCCGTCTTCATCGCCACAAAGGGGGAAGGCCTTCTCTTTGGCCCGGACGGATATGCCCGGACGCTCAAAAAAGGCGACTACTTCTTCCTGCCCGCTTGCGCGTCCCGTAAGTACGGCGTGCGGGGCGAATCGTCCATCGAGCTTTTGGTGTGCCTGCCCCCAGCAAAACAGTGACAAGCCGTGCCATGGGTGCATGCCCGGGCCGGAAGTAACGATAAAGCAAAACACTTAGAGAATGGGAAGGGGCGATTGACCCCCATCGACCTGATTGGCAACGCGCACATCGACCCGGTATGGCTATGGCGCTGTGTCCCTTCGTGTTCGCGACCCAGACCGACGAGCACGTAAGCTACAGAAACCTGCTGGCGACTATGGAATGGAGAGTGCCTGTGAAGCTGCGGGGGTGGAACACCGGGGCCTGCACGCGCTCCGGCACTCCTTCGCCAGCAACCTGTATGCCCTGGGCGTGGAGGTAAAGATCATCTCGAAATTCCTGGGCCACGCCGGCCTGTAGATCACCCGCAACCGGTATATCCACTTCTTCGAGGGGGATATCGGCGAAACACCCGGCAGGCGGTCGTGGCATGATTGCAGGCAGAGATGTTGGTTTTAGCTGCCGCTGACTGTCTCATATTTGGGCGGGCAGCTCTCACGGGGGATGTAGTTTGTCGGCAGAGTGATGGAATCCACGTTCGCGCTGACATAAGTAAGCTGCTTATACAGAAGGCCCATGCACTGTTCCGCCATCTCATCAATCGGGACATTGATCACGGAAAGGGAGGGAACGGCAAACTCCTCCTGCTGCGGGTCTCCGTTGCCGGTGGAGATGATTTCGATTTCCTCCGGAATGCGTACGCAGAATTCGTTCAGCGCTTTGACGGCGCCGAGGGCGATGGTGTCCGACGCGCAAAAGAGGCAGTCTGCCGTGACACGGGAATCAAGCAGGTTTCGTATCCCACTGTAGCCGCCGCGCATCGAGTTTTCAACGGCAGTCACCTTCGCGATTCTGAGCCCCAGCTCTTCACACCGTTTTGCGAAGGCTATGGTTCGAAGGCTTGTGTGTCCGCCGAAGCCTTTTTCAAGCGTCAGCACTGCAGCGACCTTGCGGTTGTGGCTTGCAAAAACATCGGCCGCCATGATGCCTATTTTCGCGTCGTCCACTATGACGGTATGATAAATCTCGGAATGCCTGTTATAAAGCACCACCGGCTTTTCAATCTTCTTCTCGTGTAAAAAGGCCATGTCGTCCTCGTCCGCATTGCACACAATTGCGCCGTGACACAGCGACATCACTCGCTCTGACATGGAGGCGCTGAGCTTGCTATTGAAATACGGGTCCAGGAGTAACTCACAGGGATGTTCAAAACTGGCAAACGCCCGCTGTACACCCTGCAAGAAGCGCGCCAGCATGGAAATACGGGAGTCCTCGGCCCAGAACAGCAGGATATAGAAACACGCCGCGTCCGGCGCGCTTCGCAACGAGCGCGCGGAAACATTGGGAAGGTAACCCAGCGCCCGGGCGGCTTCCCAGATGCGTTCCTGCGTCCGTCGCGAAATTTGCCGCTGCTGGGCCTTTCCGGTCAGTACGATTGAGACGGTACTGGGCGAAATACCCGCCATTTCGGCAATGTCTTTGACAGTAGGCATCTTTCTATCTCCCCATCTGATCCATCAAGGTCTTTATTCGCATCGCCGCCCGTTTTTAGACGCTTAAAGTCTTCAATGCGGATCGAGCGACACGCCTTCACATCCGCCATATTATACTATTGTAAATCATTCCTGACACTGAATCAACCCATTCGTTCACGATAAATGCTGCGGGATTGCTTGAACGACCGCCGCGACGCCCATGCCGCCGCCTACGCACAGCGAAGCCAGCCCGTATTCCGTTGCGCTCCGCCGCATTTCATGCAGAAGCGTCACCAGGATGCGGCAGCCGCTCCCACCCACCGGATGGCCCAGAGCGATAGCGCCGCCGTTCACATTGACGCGTGTGGGATCTAGCCCCAGTACATCAATTACCGCCAGCGCCTGAGCCGCGAAGGCCTCGTTGAGTTCGAAAACGCCAATCGCCTCCGCGTCCAGGCCAGATTTTTCCAGAGCCTTTCGCACCGCGTACACAGGGCCCATGCCCATATAGGCCGGATCGCACCCCGCGATCGCACCAGTTACGAGCCTGGCCATCGGCCGTGCGCCCAACATAGCAGCTGTTTCCTCCCGCATCACGACCACCGCGGCCGCGCCGTCGTTGATGCCCGACGCATTGCCGGCGGTGACCGTGCCGCCGGGTTTAAACGCGGGTTTCAGGATGGAGAGGCTCGCCGCCGTCACACCGTCGCGGGGATACTCGTCCTGCTCAAACGATGCCGCTCCCTTTTTCCGCCGAATCTCGACCGGTACGATCTCCTCCCGAAACCTTCCTTCTCTTCTTGCCTGCTCACACTTTTGCTGACTCCAGGCCGCGAACTCATCCTGCCTTGCACGGGAAACTCCGTATTTTTCGGCAATGTTTTCGGCGGTGATCCCCATATGCATGTCACCGAAGGCGTCCCACAGGGCGTCATGGATCATGGTGTCGGTGATCACCCCGTCGTTCATGCGATAGCCAAAGCGGGCTCCGGGCAGCGCGTATGGGGCCTGCGACATGTTTTCCATCCCCCCTGCCACAACCACGTCAGCCTCGCCGGCCTGAATCAGTGCGGCCGCCATATTGACAGCCGTCAGGCCGGAGCCGCAGACGTTTCCAATCGTGACAGCCGGTGTTTCCACTGGGATTCCCGCACCGACCGCTGCCTGCCGGGTGGGATTCTGCCCCTGTGCGGCGGTCAGCACGCAGCCCATCAGCACCTGATCGACCTTTTCCGTCGACACATTTGCCCGCCTGAGCGCCTCGCGGATGACCGTCTCGCCCAATTTCGCCACAGGTACGCCGGCAAGCGTCCCGCCCATCTTTCCGATCGCCGTGCGGCAAGCGCCGGCGAGAACGATTCCGCCCATCCGCATTTCCCCCTTCCCGAACTAAATGACACCCTCGCTTTTGATTTGCGCCAGTTCCTCCGGCGAATGGCCGAGAAGCCCGCAATAAATCTCCTCATTGTGCTGGCCCAGGAGCGGCCCCGGTCTCCGAATCTCGGGGGGCGTCTCCATCAACTTGACGGGGTTGCCGTTTACGATCATCCTCCCGATGACCGGGTGGTCAATTTCGACAAACATCTCCCGTGCCTTCACGATGTGCTCGTCCGACACGATCTGGGATACGTCGTAGATGGGTCCCGCGGGGATTCCGTGGGACAGAACGATTTTAGTGACCTCCGCCACGGTGTGTTGCTTCGTCCAGGTTTCAATATAGTGTTTCTGAATCTCGTTGTTCTTGACCCGCAGAGGCACCGTCAGAAAACGCTCGTCGGCGATCATCCACTGCATATCCAACACGTCTGTGCACAACTTTTCGTACAGCTTCTGGTTGCCGCAGGCGATAATGACCAGGCCGTCGGAGGCCTGATAGGCGTCGTAGGGCGCGATGGACGCATAGGAGTTGCCGTTCCGCACCGGCACATCGCCCGAATCAAAGTACCGCTCATAGGCGTTTTCAAGACTCGCCACCACGCTGTCCACAAGCGCCACGTCGATCTTCTGGCCGTGGCCCAGCAGTCGTCGCGCGTTGACCGCCGCCAGCACGCCGATCACCATGTTCATGCCGCCAAGGATGTCGCCCATCGCGTTTCCGGCGCGGGTCGGGCCGCTGTCATGTGTGCCGGTAACGCTCATCAGCCCGCCCATCGCCTGGGAGAGGATGTCGTAGCCCGGTCGCTGGCAGTAGGGACCCCAGCTGCCAAAACCGGAGACCGCGGCGTAGATGATTTGATCGTTGATTTCCCTGAGCGTTTCGTATCCGAGGCCCAGTTTTTCCATCACGCCGGGGCGGAAGTTTTCAATCACGATGTCCGCCTTTTCCACCAGTTCCAGAAACAGCG
>JAEVZE010000199.1 GCA_023392395.1 Bacillota bacterium | reverse complement strand
AGGTGAGGTACTTGCCGTGCAGGGTGTCCTCGGCTGCCGAGCTCAAATCCATAACCATCTCATTCATGGATGATTTCCTCCTTCGTTATACACCGTTGATGTTCGAGTCCACCAGCCAACCCGCGTCCAGGATCAGGCTGATGCTGCCGTCGCCCAGCAACGTCAGGCCCGACAGGCAGCGGGACAGCGGCGTTTTCTTCAAGTAGGTGGGCAGTGCCTTGACCACTACCTGCTGCCTTCCCACCAGCTTGTCCACAAAGATGCAGCGCTTCTTGCCGTCCTGTTCCACCATCATCAGGATACCGTCGGCCAGTTGGGAGACCTGAGGTTCAATCTTCCACTGCTGGTGCAGCCGCATGACCGCGTAGCAATCGCCCCGCACCATGATCATTTCGTTGCCTTCGATGTCGCGCAGGATGTCCTGCTGCCGGGGCTTGAAGGATTCGCTGATTGCCGAGATCGGAACGGTGAGCCGCGTGTCGCCCACGCAGACGTTCATGCCGTCCAGGATGGCGATGGTGAGCGGAATCTTGAGCAGCACGTTCATGCCCTTGCCCGGTTCGCTCTCGATGGAGACCGAACCGCCAATGGCGGAGATGTTCTGCATCACCACGTCCATGCCCACGCCGCGCCCGCTGAACTCGGTCACCTTCTCCTTGGTGGAGAAGCCGGGCAGGAAGATCATGTTATAGACTTCGCGGTCGGTGTACTCGCTCTCCGGCTTGGTCAAAAGGTTGTTCGTTCTGGCGCGGGTCAGGATCTTCTCGCGGTTCAGCCCGCGGCCGTCGTCCCGGATGGAGATCAGCACGTTCCCGCCGGCGTTCTGCGCTTCCAGCGTCACAGTGGCCGTTGCGCTCTTGCTCGTCTTCGCCCGCTCTTCCGCGCTCTCGATGCCGTGATCGATGGAGTTACGCACCAGATGGATCAGCGGGTCCGCGATGTGTTCGATGACGTTTTTGTCCACGCTGGTGTCCTCGCCGACCAGCGTGAGCCGGACGTCCTTGCCCAAGGCGTTGCTCATGTCCCGGACGATCCGGTGCATCCGGTGGAAGGTGGCCGACAGCGGCACCAGCCGCATCGACATCACCAATTCCTGCATTTCGGTGACGATCTTGCTCAGGTGGGCGGCGGATTTCTGGAAGTCCGCCACCTCCAGCCCGGCGATCTCCGGATTCTCGACCACCATGGTCTTGGCGATGACCAGCTCGCCCATCAGATCCATCATGAGGTCGAGCTTGTTGACACTGACAGAGATGATGCTCTGCGGCTGTTGATGGTACTGGGTGGTGGAGTCGCCATTCCCGGCGAGCTTTTTTACGGCCTCCGCGCCCTCCTTGGGCTCGTCGGACGGCGCGGCGACGGCGGCTTCTTCGTCCGGCGCGCCGCCCTCCGGCGCCTGGCTGGTCTCGCCGGTCAGCTCCAATTCGCTCAGAAACACCGTCTGCAGGAGCTTTTCCCGCACCTCTTCCTCGGGAAGATCGGTCTCAAAGTGGATCTTGAACCCGTGTGCGCGGATTATGGCGGCGCTCTGGCCGTTATCCATGATGTCCTCGGGCTCGTATGACAAAACCTTTGCGTACTCGCCGACCTCGACCGTGACTGAGTAGGCTCTCACGTCCTCCATCGCACAGCCGTCCTCGAACATGATGACCGCCTTGTAGCGCTTCGCGCCCGGGGATGCGGGGGCTAAGGCGACGGGCGCGGGGACGCTCACTCCGGCGGGCGCCTTGGAGGCGCATTGGGCGTGCGGTTCGGCGATGCCGGTCATCACGGCCATCAGCGCATCGATCCGGTGGATCAAAAGCTGGTTGTCCTCCTGCCCGGCGGGCACACCGGCGCGGACGTTCTCCATCTCCTGGTTGATGAAGTCCATGCAGGAGAGGATCAGGTCGGACACGGCGTGCGAATCGTACTGAGCCGCGGGGTTCTCGCGGATGTAGAAAAAGAGGTCTTCCATGCGGTGGGCCAGCTTGGCGATCCCGACGTAGGACATCATCGCGGCCGAACCCTTGATGGTGTGCATGATCCGGAAGACTTCGTTGACCACGTCGTGCGAAAAGCCGCCCTCACCCTCTGCGGTGAGCACGATCTGTTCCAGCTGCTGGGTGTTCTGAGACGTCTCAAAGACGAACAACTCGAGCAGGGAATCGTCCTGGTTGCTTCCCGAAGCCATATCGTATCCCCCTCAGCTTTTGGACGCCACTTTGAGCAGCGTCTGCGTGATGTGTTCCTCTTTGTAGGGCTTCACAATGAACGACTTTGCGCCGCCCAGAATCGCCTCTTTGACCATGCTCTCCTGGCCCATCGCCGAGATCATGACCACCTTGGCGCCGGGATCGAACTCCCGGATCTGCTTGAGTGCCTCGATGCCGGTCATATCGGGCATTGTAATGTCCATCGTGACGACGTCGGGTTTGAATTCCTTGTATTTGTCCACGCCTTCCTGGCCGTTCTTTGCGTCAGCGATCACGGTGAAACCATGCTTGCTCAGAACATTTTTGATCGCAAGCCGCATGAACGCCGCGTCGTCTACTATCAATACACTGATCAATGCGCTTCGCCTCCGCTAAGTCATCTGTCCAAACCGAGAATGGTCACGCTCCATTGCGTGGGGTCGTTCAGAAGATCCAGAACCTTGTCGTCCACACGGGCCTCCTTGTTGTCAATGTGGATGATCTTTACCTTCGGGCGCATCAGCGCCTCCATCTGATTTTCTACGACGATGGCGTGCTGCCCGTTGCTGAGCTTGACCCTACTGCCGATGGGGTAGGGAACGACCTTGCGCATGAAGGTGGAAACGACCTGGGGGTCAAACATGACGCCGGAATTGCCCATGATGTGCTCAATGGCCTCCGAGGGCGGCAGGGCCAAGTGGTACGACCGATCGGACGTCATGGCGTCGTACACGTCGCTGAGCGCGATGATCTTGCCCTCCAGCGGTTGTTTGTCGCCCATTAACCCCAGCGGATAGCCGCCGCCATCGTAGCGCTCGTGATGGGTGAGCACCGCGACGACCGATTCCAGCGGCCCGCCCCACTGCTCGCGCAGGTAGTCGTAGCCGAAGGAACTGTGGCGCTTCATCTTCTCGAATTCTTCGTCTGTCAGGGCGCTGGGCTTGTTGATGAGATCCTTGGGGATAAAGACCTTGCCGATGTCATGCATCAGCGCGCCCATCCCCAGCTTGTACAAGGCGTTGCGGTTCATGTTGGCGGAGACGCCCAATAGGATGGAGAGCGTCGCCACGCTGACCGAATGGTAGTACGTATACTCGTCATGCGCCTTGATATCGGCCATATTGATCAGCATGCTGCGATCGGCCGAGAGCTCATCGATGATCTCATCCAGGAAGTGGTGCAGTTCAAAAAAGGAGTTCGCCTGCGCCTCCTGGTTGCCGATCTCTATATGAGAGAACAGCGCCCGCACAGCATTGACCGAGTTACGCTTGAGGCGCTTGCTGATGATGCCTACGTTCTCCGGTACGTCGTCCAGGTTGTCGACGATGTAGACATCCTTGTGCCGGATGGATTGAAGCCTGTAGATGTGCGTAGCGGTCAGCGTCTGGCCGCGTGTCAAAAGCACTTCATTGTGCATTCCGAGCAGGTCCCGGGCCAGGATCATGCCAGGCTTCAAGTTGTTTGGATGTACGTAAATCATATCTTTGCTTACGCCGTTTCTTCAGGTTTTCCGTTGTTCGCAGCGCCAACCTTTCTCCAGCGCTTCACCGTCCGCCCTCGCCGGCGGCAACGGGGAAATCCCCGCTGACCCGCGCTAAACGGCTGCGAATTGTCAACCCGGATCGCACCCAACGTAAACCTGGGCACCGGCCCCCGCCGCGGTGACCGCGGCGGGGGCCGCGCCACCGCTTACTGCAGTAGCTGGAGAACGCCCTGGGGCTGGGAGTTGGCCTGGGCCAGCATCGCCTGAGACGCCTGGAGCAGGATGTTGCTCTTGGTGTAGTTCATCATTTCCTCGGCCATGTCCACGTCGCGAACGCGGGACTCGGCCGCCTGCAAGTTCTCCTTGGTGGTGGACATGTTGTTGGAGGCGTGCTCGAGCTGGTTCTGCAGCGCGCCGTAGCCCGCGCGGGTGGTGTCCACTTCGCTGATTGCGCCTTCGACGTCATCAGACAGCACCAGCTTCGCGTTCGAAGCCAAGGTTGCGCCGGAACCGGTGGTCCCGTCCGCGACGATTGTCTTGGCGGTGAGCGCCGCAAGCGCCGTGGTCTTGGCTTGCTTGACGGTAACGGTCTGTCCACCGTTCTCGCCGTATACGAACTTTGCCGCGTCGCCCAGCGTGGACGTCGTGTCGGTCAGCGCGCCAGCGGTAGCGCCGGAGGCAACCTTGCTCTGCGCGCCAAAGACAGCGGTGCCGTTGAACTTGGTATTGGTGTAGATGTCCGCGACCGCCGTGCCGAGCGCTTTCAGTTCGGAACCGATGTTCGTCTGGTCTTCCACGCTGTAGGAGCCGTTTTGTACCTGCACCGACAGTTCCTTCATTCGGGTGAGCATGTCGGAGACTTCGCCCAGCGCGCCTTCCGCCGTCTGGATGAACGAGACGCCGTCTTGAGCGTTGCGGGTGCCCTGGGTGAGACCCTTGATCTGGGCGCGCATCTTCTCGGAAATGGACAGGCCAGCCGCGTCGTCCGCAGCGCGGTTGATGCGCGAGCCGCTGGACAGCTTCTCCATGGACTTGTTGGTGGACACCGTGTTGGAGCTGTACTGCCGGTAGGTGTTCAAAGCCGTAATGTTATGGCTGATCCTCATGGTTTCTTCCTCCTTGAATTCTGACCGCGGAATCCTTTCCTGCGGTTATACTGGGGACTGCGAATGAGTCCCCGCCACCCGGCACCTCTCCCTCGGACATGCCGGGGGCGGGGCCTGGGGTTACTGCAACAGCTGGAGAACGCCCTGGGGCTGGGAGTTGGCCTGGGCCAGCATCGCCTGAGAGGCCTGCAGGAGGATGTTGCTCTTGGTGTAGTTCATCATCTCTTCGGCCATGTCCACGTCGCGAACGCGGGATTCGGCCGCCTGCAGGTTTTCCTTGGTGGTGGACATGTTGTTGGAGGCATGCTCCAACTGGTTCTGCAGCGCGCCGTAGCCCGCTCGGGAGGTGTCCACTTCGCTGATGGCGGATTCGACCAGGGAGGAGGTGACAAGCTGGGCCAGATTGTAGGTGGTTTCAGTGCCACCGGTGCTGGGGTCATCGCCGAGGGTGTTGGCAACGGCGGTCTTGGCGGTGAGCGCGTTCAGCGCCGTGGTGGTCGCCTGCGTCACGGTGACCGACTGGCCGCCGTTCTCGCCGTACACGAACTTTGCCGCGGTGGTGCTGGACCCACCCGCCTGCGCCGTCAGCACGCCGCCGGTAGCGGTCTGCGTGCCGAAGACGGCGGTGCCGTTGAACTTGGTGTTGGTGTAGATGTCGGAGATGGCCGTGCCCAGCGCCTTCATCTCGGAGCCGATGTTCGTCTGGTCTTCGCTGGAGTAGGAGCCGTTCTGCACCTGTACTGCCAGTTCCTTCATTCGGGTGAGCATGTCGGAGACTTCGCCCAGCGCGCCTTCCGCCGTCTGGATGAACGAGACGCCGTCCTGAGCGTTGCGGGTGCCCTGGGTGAGACCCTTGATCTGGGCGCGCATCTTCTCGGAAATGGACAGGCCCGCTGCGTCGTCCGCGGCGCGGTTGATGCGCGAGCCGCTGGACAGCTTCTCCATGGACTTGTTGGTGGACACCGTGTTGGAGCTGTACTGCCGGTAGGTGTTCAGAGCCGTAATGTTGTGGCTGATCCTCATGGTTTCTTCCTCCTTGAAGTCTTACCGCGGAATCCTTTGCTGCGGTTATACTGGGGACTGCGAATGAGTCCCCGCCACCCGGCACCTCCCCCTAGGTCTCCGGGGGCGGGGCCTGGGGTTACTGCAACAGCTGGAGAACGCCCTGGGGCTGGGAATTGGCCTGAGCCAGCATCGCCTGAGAGGCCTGCAGGAGGATGTTGCTCTTGGTGTAGTTCATCATCTCTTCGGCCATGTCCACGTCGCGGACGCGGGATTCGGCCGCCTGCAGGTTTTCCTTGGTGGTGGACATGTTGTTGGAGGCGTGCTCGAGCTGGTTCTGCAGCGCGCCGTAGCCCGCGCGGGTGGTGTCCACTTCGCTGATGGCGTTCTCAACCAGGGTGGAGGAGACATCCAGTGCGCCCGTGCCGGTATCGGCTCCGGATGTTTCCGCGGTGAGCAACCCGAGCGCCGTGGTCTTGGCCTGCAGCACGGAGACCGACTGGCCGCCGTTCTCGCCGTACACGAACTTCGCCGCGGTTGCTCCGCCGGTGGTTCCGGTCAGCGCTCCGCCGGAGGCGGTCTGCGCGCCGAAGACGGCCGAGCCGTTGAACTTGGTGTTGGTGTAGATGTCGGAGATGGCGGTGCCCAGCGCCTTCATTTCGGAACCGATGTTCTTCTGGTCCTCGTCGGAGTAGGAGCCGTTCTGCACCTGCACCGCCAGTTCCTTCATTCGGGTGAGCATGTCGGAGACTTCGCCCAGCGCGCCTTCTGCCGTCTGGATGAACGAGACGCCGTCCTCGGCGTTGCGGGTGCCCTGGGTGAGGCCGCGGATCTGGGCGCGCATCTTCTCGGAAATGGACAGGCCCGCTGCGTCGTCCGCGGCGCGGTTGATGCGCGAGCCGCTGGACAGCTTCTCCATGGACTTGTTGGTGGACA
>JAEVZE010000195.1 GCA_023392395.1 Bacillota bacterium | reverse complement strand
CCACCAGTGTGCGCACTGATGGCGTCTTCGTTTCCGGCGCGCAGGTCGCCGGAAACGAATGGAATGCACGGCCAGAGTCTGTCTTTAATCCGTCGCCGGGAATCCGTTATTGCGGATTCCCGGCGTTTTTGCGCGGTCTATTGGCCGTTCCCCTTCTGAATAATCTCGTCCATCAGCCGGACGGCGATGGGCCGGGCGACGTCGATGGGGATGGCGAAGGCCAGGCCTTCGAAACTCTCTTCCCCATAGCCCGCGGCAATCTTCATCGCCGGGATGCCCACCAGTTTGCCGTCCATGTCGAACAGCGCGCCGCCGCTGTTGCCCGCGTTGATTGCCGCGTCAATCTGGATCATGCCCACGTCGGGGGAAATGTTGCCCGCGGTCACGTCCAGCCGGTTCAGGCCGCTAACTACGCCGGTGGTCAGCGTGCCGGGCAGCACATCGTCGCCCACCCTGGGGTAACCGATGGCGAACACCGGATCGCCGACGCGCAGCGCTTCGGAATCCCCCTCTTCCACCGCCGTCAGCCCTTCCACCGGGCCGGTATAGAGCACCGCCACGTCGTAGGTATGGTCAAAAGCGCTGTCCTTGACGGTAAGCTTTTGCCCGTCCGAGAGCCGCACGCGGACGGCCAGCGCGTCCTCGATCACGTGGTAGTTGGTCATGAAGAACCCCCGCGGATCAATGTACACGCCCGAGCCGTTGCCCTGCTCGGTTGTCTGGGAACGCCTGCCAGCCTTGTATTCAACCTCCACTTCCGCCACGCTGTCCATCCATTTGGCCGCAAGGTCGGCCACCGTCTCGGGCGGGGTCGTCGCTTCCGGCGTCGCCTGTACGACGGTTGCCGTAACGGGCGCGACCTCCCGCGCGCGGGGCCAAACCAGCAGCACGATCACCGCACCAGCCAGTGCGCACATCAGGCCGAATGCCGCGAGGATCAGGTATTCCCTGCTCTGTCCGCGCCTGCCCAAGCGCCTCACCCGCCTTTCGGCCCCGGCTTCATCCGGACGGCCACGTACAGATTGCCCAAGGAGAACACCGCCGCCGCGAAGAACACGTACTGCGGCCCTACATACTTCCAGACCAGCCCGCTGAGCTGCGCCGCGATGATCGCCACGATGTGGTCGAGGCTGATGCCGGTGGACAACGCGGCCGCCACCTCCTCGCCCGGCGCGTTGATCTCATGCACCAGGTTGCGCAGGTACACCGAGCGCACCACGCCCACCTGCATCGACAGCCTGTCCAGAATGAACATCGCCATGATCGCGAGGCCCGCCCAGCCGCCCGCCGCGTACTGCCCGCCAGAAACGCCACCGACAAACACGCCGTAGATCACGTATACGCCGATAAACGTCAGCGCGTCCAGATAGAGCATGGCCTTGATGCCCAGCTTGTCCAGCCAGCGCCCGATGAGGTGGATGAAGAAGATCCCCAGAAAGTTGCTGAGGATGACCAAGAGGCTCATCACATCCGCACCTTTTCCCAGCAGCTCAATGATCGCCCACGAACCAAAGACGTAGGCGATCTGCTTTTGCACGCCGCTGAGCATCGCGAGGAAGTAGTACGTCCCGTACTCACGTCGGAATGTCAGGTGGAAGCCCCGCTTGCGCTTGGCGCCGGGCCCCGCCACCCGCGTCAGTTGATACGCAGCCAGCGCCGCCAGCGCAAACGACGCGGCGCCGATCAGGAAGTTCCACTTGATGGGCGTGACGAAAGAGAAAAACCCGTACCGGAAACCCAGGAACACGATGATGCCCGCAACGCAGCTTACCGCCGTGCGGATGCTGCCGTACTGCCCCATGCGCCGCCCGACGCGGTCCGGCTCGGCCAGCGCCATGCCGATGGAATCCTGCAGCGGGAAGAACAGGTGCATGCCCAGCGAATTGACGAACAGGAACACGCACATCAGCGCGAACGGCGGCGTCAGAAGCCCCAGCGCCGTAAGGCCCAGCGCCGCAAGGATCTGCGCGACCAGCGCCACGCGGATCTCGCCCAGCGCCGGTAAAAGCGCGAGCACAATCATGCACAGCATGCCGGGCAGCTCTCGCGGAATCTCCAGAAATCCGCGCCACACCGCGTCCACATGGTAGGCGTCCTTGAAGTAATTGGCGTACACCGCGTCGCTCATCCCGTTGCCCAGCGCGACCGCAGACAGCAGCGCGAAAAACCAGATCAGGTCCCATCGTCTTTGTTTAGTCATCCGTATAGATCCCTTTCGCCGATGGTTTGGGGCCGGATTTTGCCGCCGCGCGGCGCGATATGGGCTAATCGGTCTGGTGGAAGGACTCGCCGGGTCTCGTCAGACAGACGGCCCGGACGCCGTCCGGCATCGCCCGCCCGCAGAACGCCTGGGCGGCCTCGGGCTTGTCCCAGAAGTGCATGGGAATCAGGATGGAGGGCTTGACCCGTTCCGCAAACAGCATCGCGCCCTCGTCGTGCCCCTCGCTCATGCGCGGGTCCACCGGAAACATCGCGATGTCCACCCGCTCGCCCGCGATCTCGGAAATCGCCTGGTCGAAGTCGGAACGGGCCTTCTCCACTTCCGCCTCGGTGGATTCCGCCCGCCAGTGCCAGAAGTTCAGGTCGCCCGCGTGGAAGACAGAAACACCGCCCGCCTCCACCAGGAAGCTCACACCCTCGTCGGTGGAGCGGAACGCGCGCACAGAAATGCCGCCCGCTTCGACCCGGTCGCCCGGCCGCACCGTGCGCCATCGCCCTTTTCTCCGTACGTCAAAGGATACGATGCCCCGCGCTTTGCCCCGCTCGATCAGCCCCAGCGCTTCACTGGAACAGTGGTCCCGGTGCGCGTGGCTGACGAACACCCAGGCATCTGTCAGGCGCGATTCATCCAGCGATTTGCCCAGATAGTCGAACACCAGCTGCTTTTTCCCCGCTTCCACCAGAAAGCCGCTGTGCCCCAGATACGTTACGGTCGCCTCCACGCCATCACCCCCATTTTCCAGATTATATCGTAGCGCCGCCCGCCGCGCAACCTATTTCGAAAGTCAAGCCAAAGCCTTTTGTGCTTGTGCGAAAGCGCGATTGCCTGTATAATGAATACTGTGTTATGATTTTGCACCGGAGGATCGCCATGGACTACATGCACGTCGCCATCGAGGAAGCCTATAAGGGGATTGAGGCCGGGCACGGCGGGCCGTTTGGCGCGGTTGTCGTCAAAGACGGCCGCATCGTGGGCAGGGGCCACAACTGCGTGATCCGCGATCAGGACGCCACCATGCACGGTGAAATATCCGCCATCCGCGATGCCAGCCACACCCTGGGCACATTCGACCTGTCCGGCTGCACGCTGTACTCCACCGCGGAACCCTGCCCCATGTGCCTGTGCGCGTCGATGTGGGCCAACATAGACAAGATCTATTACGGCTGCACGCGGTGCGACACCGAGGACATCGGCTTTCGGGACAACAAGTTCTATGAGGTGATCTGCGACCCGGGCGACCGGGTGGTGGAGTTGTGCCGGGACAAGTGCCTGGAACTGTTCCAGGACTTCAAAAAGATGGACAAAACCATGTACTGACAGGACCATAAGGGCGCGTACTGCCCCAAATACCGATATTTTCTGCGCCGCGCTCATCGCGCGGCGCAGTTTTGCCACAAAGATTCATCGCCCGTTCATGGACTCGCCGAGAAAGTCTGTTATCATTGTACCAGACAAAACAAGGAGGTGCCGACCATGAAACGACATTTGGCGATTTTTTTGGCGCTCATGCTTTTACTCTCCTCCATAGGCGCTCTGGCGGAAACGGCTCAGGCCGCGGCCCCGGAAGCCGCGGTTTCCGGCGAGCCGCCCGCAATGCCTAGCGGAGCCGCTCCCGGCGGCGGACCTGGCGGCGCGCCCGGCGACGGGAGCAGCCAGCCTGAAAGCTACAGTGCGGTGAGCGAATACTCCGAAGACCAGACGCTGGGCAGCGGCGCCTATGCATCCACCGGCACGGACGAAAACGCGATCCTCGTCTCCGGCGGCACGGTCAAGATCACGGACGCCACGATCACGCGTACCTCTTCTGACAGCTCCGGCGGCGACAGCGCCAGCTTTTACGGCGTGGGCGCGGCGCTGCTGGTCACCGGCGGCACGGCGGTGATTTCGGACAGCACCATCACCACCGACGCGTCGGGCGGCGCGGGCGTGTTCGCCTACGGTGACGGCGTGGCGTATGTATCCGATACCACGATCGACACCACGCAGGGCACCTCCGGCGGCATCCATGTGGCGGGCGGCGGTACCCTGTACGCGAAGAACCTGACCGTTACGACCGACGGCGCATCCGCCGCGGCGATCCGCTCCGACCGCGGCAGCGGCACCATGGTGGTGGACGGCGGCAGCTATACCTCGAATGGCACGGGTTCTCCCGCCATCTATTGCACCGCCGACATCTCCGTGAACAACGCGGCGCTGACCGCCACCAATTCGGAGGCGCTGTGCCTGGAAGGCTTCAACACGGTGCGGCTCTACGATTCCTCGCTCACCGGCAACATGGCGGATCTTACGCAGAACGACAACACCTGGACCGTGATCCTCTACCAGAGCATGTCGGGCGACTCGGAGGTGGGCGAAGGCAAGTTCGAAATGGTCGGCGGCACGCTCACTTCAAAGAACGGCGGCATCTTCTACACCACCAACACCCAGAGCGAGTTCGTGCTCTCGGGCGTCGCCATCGAAGCCGCGGATGGCAACGAGTACTTCCTGCGCTGCACCGGAAACGCAAACCAGCGGGGCTGGGGCACGACCGGGGCCAACGGTGCGGACTGCAAGTTCACCGGCATCT
>JAEVZE010000138.1 GCA_023392395.1 Bacillota bacterium | reverse complement strand
ACGTAGTCGCTGACCGAGGGTAGTACGTAGAGCTTTCCGCCGGTGCGCGCGTAGCCCAGCAGCTCGTCGCCGATCAGGGCCCGCGCCTCCCGACCGTATTGATTCAAAAGGCCGTCCAGCTCCAGGAAATGGGCATTGGGCATGTCGTCGGGCAGCACGTCGAAGGTGACGCCCTGTTTTTCCAGCAGCTCCAGCTCCGACATCTTGACTGGGTCCGCCACATCCGACGAGTCGTTGACGCCGAACACGTAGAGGAGAGGTACCAGCGTGACCGAGGCGCCGATCTTCTCCTCGGTCAGGCGGCTGACCGCCTCGCTGACCTTGTCGATGTCCTTCGGGATCTCCGACTCGAAGAAGACTGGGACGGTCAGCCGGGCGTAGATGGGCCTGGCGGTGGGCGCGGCGAACGCCTTCGCGCCCAGGAGGAAGAAACCAAGGAGCAGGACAGCCCAGACGCGCTTTTTCACGGGCGCTTTCCCTCCTTCCGGCGCTCTACGGGCAGGAACATCTCCACGTGGGCGCCACCCCGGTCGTTGTTGGAAAAGGCGATCGAGGCCAGATTGTCATACAGGATCTGCAGCCGTTGGCGGACGTTCTCAATGCCGATGCCGTGGTCGGCGTCCGCGCTGACCTTCCAGTCCGGGTCGTTGAGTTGCCGAAGTACGTCCTCGCCGAAACCTACGCCGGTGTCGTCCACGGAGACGTTCAAAAAGCGAACGCCATCCCGGAGGACTTCTAGGATGGAAGCGGCGATTTCGATTTCCGCGGCGATGTCATGGGAGTGCTTGAGCGCGTTTTCCACGAAGATCTGCACGCACAGGATCGGGATCTCCCGGTCCAGAAGCTCCTCCTCCACCCGGACAACATAGTGGTACAGCGTGTCGTGCTGCATGCTCTGCATGTCGATGTAGTTCTGGGTGTAGACCAATTCCTCCTCCACGGAGACGAACCAGTTGTTGTACAGGATGTAGCGGCAGTGGGTGGCCAGGCAAAGCGTCATCTTCTGGATCATCTGATACTGGTCGGCGCGGGCGAAGCTCAGGATGGTATTGAGCGCGTTCAGGAAGAAGTGGGGCCGAAGCTGCAACTGGAAGAGTTGCATCTGCGCGTTCTGCTTGGTCAGCTTCTCCTCATAGACGCGGATCTTGAGGGATTCGACTTCGTTGGTCATGGCGTTGAGCGCCTGATAGACAGAACGGATCTCGGTGGATTCGTTCTCCCGGATCGTAATAGGGCGGAAGTCGCCGCTCTTGACCCGCTCGATGGATTTCGTGAGCCGGCCCAGGGGCTTAATGATCGAGCCGCGCAGGAACATAAAGTAGGCGACCAGCAGCGCTGACGCCAGCGTCAGCGCCAGCAGGATGCTGCGATTGAGGTTGTTGAAGGGCTCGAACACCACGCCCCGGTCCATCAGCGCCGTCAGCGTGAACGGGCCGCTGGTCAGCCGGTCGGTGACGACGAGATACCCCGATAGCAGCTCTTTGAGCCTGCGGCTTGAGGGCGTATTGAAGTCCCCGTTCAAGATGCGCCCCGCGTGGTCGGCGAACATGACCATCGAAAGCCCGTTCAGTTTGGCCGAGCGCACCTCGCTTAAAAGCGTGTCGGCGCTAAACCACAGGCCGAACACGCTGCCCGCGTCGTTCAGGTCCGCGCCGATGAAGAAGTAATAGTTCCCGTCCGCTTCGAAGCTCAGGTATCCTTGCTGAAACAACGCGCTGGACGCGTCGCGGCCAGCGAGGTACTGGGTCAGATAGTCGCCCGCGCTGCGGTTGCGGGCGTAGTCCCGGTTGTAGTTCTGCACGAACTGCAGCTTCCCCTGATCGTAGAAAAAGATGCCGTCCACCAGCGGCTGCACCGACAGATCCTTCGCGAGGCTGTCGCCAATGTCTTTGAGCGCGTTCAGCCGGCCCAGCTCGTCACCCGTTCCAGAGACATTCAGCGGCGCCAGGTTGAGCTTTTTGCCAGCCACGTATCTCTTGGCATTGTCCAGCGTCACGTCGATCTCCCGCGCGAAGGGGCTCAGGATCTGCTGGATGCTTCCCTGCATCTGCGCCTCATAGGAGCGCGTCGCCAGGTTCGTGCTGATGAACAGGATCAGAAAGATGGGCAGTACAAATACGATCGCCCATAGGATCAACCGGCTGCGCAGCGAGAGACGCACGTCCCGTGAGAAGATGCTCGTCATGTTTCGCTCCCGTAAACGGCTCTTTTTCCGCCTCCAATTATAAAGCGCCCGGCGGATGCTGGCAACAGCCAATATGCCGAAAAAACATCAAAACAAACAATACTTACAAAACAAGAGACAATATTTATAGCAAGTAAACCGGCCGATTTCTATAATGTGATGTAGATGCGGTATATCAGCCGCACGTAACGTTGAGAAAGGCGGAAGGAACATGAAGAGATTCCTGGCACTGATGGTGGCGATGGTATTGTGCATGCCGGTCTTTGCGGGCTTTGCGATGGCGGAGGGCACGGTGGATGTGGGCATCGTGCTGCCCACCAAGGACGAGCCCCGCTGGTTGCAGGATCAGGCCCGGTTCGAGTCCGTGATCGCGGACACCGACTATTCGGTGGAAGTTCTGTTCAGCCAGGGCTCCTCGGCCACCGAGCGCACCAACGTGGAAACCCTGATCGCCAAGGGCATCAAGACCCTGATCATCTGCCCCCAGGACGCGGGCGCGGCGGCGCTGGCCGTGGAGACGGCGAAGGCAGAGGGCATCACCGTCATCTCCTATGACCGCCTGATCACCGACACCGAGGCGGTGGACTACTATGTGACCTTCGACTCCGTGGCCGTCGGCGAAGCGATGGGCAAGTACCTGGCAGACAACGCCAAGGGCACCGGAAACTCCCTGTACCTGTACGCGGGCGCCGCGACCGACAACAACGCCTTCCTGTTTTTCCAAGGCGCGTGGAACATCCTTGAGCCCAAGATCGCGGACGGCACCTTCGTGATCCGCAACTCATCCGAAGCCATCGCGCTTCAGGATCAGCCGACTTTGACCCGCGACCAGATGTCGAAGATCATCGGCCAGGTCACTACCGACTGGGACATGAACGTGGCCAAATCGAAGGCCGAATCGAACCTGACCGCCGTGACCGCGGCGGAAAAGGGCCTGTGCTACATCCTGGCGCCCAACGACGGAACCGCCCGCTCCATCGCGGACGTGTTCGCGGCCGATGCCGACGTCAGTGGCTACTACGTGACCGGTCAGGACGCCGAGCTGGCCTCCGTGCAGTACGTGATCGACGGCAAGCAGTCCATGACGGTGTTCAAGGACACCCGCACGCTGGCGCAGGACGCCATGGATATGGCCATCTCCGTCATGAAGGGCGAAACCCCGGCCACCGACACCACCTACAACAACATGGTCAAGGATGTGCCCGCCAAACAGACGCCCGTCGTGGTCGTAACCAAGGACAACGTCAAGGCGGCGCTGATCGACTCCGGCTACTATGCGGCCTCCCAGTTCACCGGCCTGAACTGATCCAGGATGTGCGGGACCGGCCCGGCGCGGGCCGGTCCCGCTGTAAAGGGGGGGCTGCGCGTGGAGGACATCATCCTCGAAATGCGGGACATCACCAAGCGCTTTCCGGGCGTATTGGCGCTGGACCAGGTCAACTTCCGGGTAAGGCACGGGGAAATCCACTGCCTGGTGGGCGAAAACGGCGCGGGCAAGTCAACGCTCATGAAGGTGTTGTCCGGCGTGTATCCGGTCGGTTCCTACGAAGGGGAAATTGTCTACACCGGGGAGCGCGCGCGCTTTCATTCCATCGCGGACAGCGAGCGGGCGGGCATCGCCATCATCTACCAGGAGCTGGCGCAGTTTCCCGAACTCACCATCTACGAAAACATCTTCATGGGCCACGAGATCCTGAAGGGGCGGCTCATCGACTGGAACGAGACCATCGTGCGCGCCAGCAAAATCCTGAATCGGGTCGGCCTCAACGTGAACCCCACCGCGAAGATCAAGGAATTCGGCGTGGGCAAGCGACAGCTGATCGAAATCGCGAAGGCCCTGTCCAAGGACGTGAAGCTTCTGATCCTGGACGAGCCCACCGCGGCGCTCAACGAGCACGAGAGCGCGAATTTGCTGGATCTATTGAGAGAGCTCAAATCGCAGGGCATCACCTGCATCATGATATCCCACAAACTGAAGGAAATCGTCTCCATCGCCGACAACATCACGGTGCTTCGGGACGGGCGCACCGTGTGCTCCATGGACGCCGCCGTTCAGCGCGTCTCCGAGCACCAGATCATCCGCCACATGGTGGGCCGCGAGATCGACGACATCTACCCCAAGCGCACCCACGAGATCGGCGATGCGGTCGTGTTCGAAGTCAAAAACTGGACGGTATACGACCCGAAGGCCGAGCGGGAGATCCTGCACGACGTGAGCCTGAAGGTACGAAAAGGCGAGATCGTGGGGCTGGCGGGGCTGATGGGCGCTGGGCGCACCGAACTGGCGCTGAGCCTCTTCGGCAACATGCCCCACTATAAGTTCACCAGCGGCGAAATGTTCCTGGGCGGTAAGCCCGCGCGCTTCCACCACCCCAGGCAGGCGATCGAGGCGGGTTTTGCATACGTCACCGAGGACCGCAAGAAAAACGGCCTGGTGCTGATCCAGGACATCCGCTTCAACATCACCCTGGCGGCGCTGAAAAAACTGGTGGAGGGCCTCGTGATCAACCGGAACGAGGAGATACGCGTGTCAAACGAGTTCAAGGAGAGCGTCAACATCAAGGCCCCCAGCATCCAGCAGACGGTGGGCAACCTCTCCGGCGGCAACCAGCAGAAGACGAGCCTGGCCAAGTGGCTGTTCGCCCAGCCCCGCGTCCTGATCCTGGACGAGCCCACCCGCGGCATCGATGTAGGCGCGAAGCACGAGATCTATACGCTGATGAACCGCCTCGTCGAGCAGGGCATGAGCATCATCATGATCTCCTCGGAGCTGCTCGAAATCCTTGGCATGAGCGACCGGCTGTACGTGCTCTCCGAAGGCGGCATCGCCGGGGAAATTTCCGCCGCGGACGCCACCGAGCAAAATGTGATGGCGATGGCGACAAAGACACAGGAGGTGCCCGCATGAGCATGGGCGAAGGGATTGCCGTCAGGAAAAAGCCGGAGGAGGGCGCCTGGTCGTCGCTGAAAAACAACGCCCGCGACTATGTGATGTACATCGCGCTGGTCGTGATCTTCTTCATCTTCGCGGTGCTTACGAAAGGGCTGTTCCTGTCGCCCCGGAACCTGTCGGACCTGATGAACCAGACGGGCTACGTGGCGGTGCTGGCCATCGGCATGACCTGCATCCTGATCATCAAGCACATCGACCTTTCCGTGGGCTTCGTGGCCGGGTTCATCGGGGCGCTGGCGGCGAGGCTCCTGATGGCGGGTTTGGCCACCTGGATGGTGATCCCGCTGATGCTGCTGGTGGGTATATTGATCGGCATCTACCAGGGCTTTCTGGTGGCAAAGGTGGGCGTGCCCGCGTTCGTCACCACGCTGGCGGGCATGTTCATATTCCGGGGCCTTCTTTCGATGGTCACCGCCAGCACCGGCACCATCATCGTTCGGGACCAGGCGTTCCGCGCGCTGTCCAACGGCTTTGTGCCTGACCTCTTCCCAGGCGCGGTGGGCGGCGTGCACCTCCTCACGCTGCTCATCGGCGCCGCGGGTGCGCTGGTGATCATCTTCACGCAGCTGCGCGCCCGCCGCAACATGCGGCGTTACAACTTCAAGGTGGTCTCCGCGCCGGTATTCGCGCTAAAGCTCCTGGTGATCCTCGCGGTGCTGGCCGCGGCCACCTGGATCCTCGCCACCTACAAGGGCTTGCCGTGGACGGCAGTGATCGTAGGCATCGTACTCATCATATATAATTTCATGCTCACCCAGACCCAATTCGGCCGCAGCATCTACGCCATCGGCGGCAACACCGAGGCGGCGGAGCTGTCCGGCATCGAAGTGACGAAGGTCACTTTCATCATGTTCTGCTCGATGAGCATGCTGGCCGCGCTGGGCGGCATATTGTACACCTCGCGTCTGGCCTCCGCGACGCCTGCGGCGGGCGTGGGCTTCGAGCTGGACGCCATCGCGTCTTCTTACATCGGCGGCGTATCGGTCAGCGGAGGCGTGGGCAAGGTGACCAACACCATCGTCGGCGCGCTGGTCATCATGTCGCTGACCAACGGCATGAACCTCCTGGGCGTGGACATCTCGTTCCAGTACGTGGTCAAGGGCGCAATCTTCATCCTGGCGGTCGCCTTTGACGTCATCTCCCACAAGAAGTAGCCCAAGTACAACCAAAGACGAAAGGCCGGCGCGATTTTCGCCGGTTGGCGACAGCCTTGCCCGGCCACACGGATTTGGCGCAGCCCTGCTTCACGCGGGATTGGGTTCTGCGAGGTCTGAACGTGAAAGGAGAGACGGATCATGAAGAGGTTGGTATCCCTGCTGCTCGTATGCCTCATCGCGCTCCCGTTGGCGGCGGTCCCGGCACTCGCGGAGGCGGCGGAGGCCGCGCCCGGCCTTGGCGTCGTCGCGACCGACAAGGGCCAGGTTTCGGGCGTGTTCGAGAATAACGTCACTTGCTTCAAGGGAATCCCGTTCGCGAAGCCGCCGGTGGGCGAATTGCGCTGGGCCGCGCCGGTGGACGCCGATCCTTGGGAGGGCGTCAAGGCTTGCGACACCTATGCGCCGATGGCGATGCAGATTCTCAGCACCACCGACTGGTGGGGCCCGGAGTTCTACTATGACTGGTTCAACGCCAAGCCGCCGATGAGCGAGGATTGCCTGTACCTCAATGTTACCACCTCCGCGGCCAAGGCGGACGCGAACCTGCCGGTATTGGTGTGGTTCCATGGCGGCGCCAACATGCACGGCTACAGCTGGGAGCCGGAGTTCGAGCCCTCGCAGCTGGCGGCCAAGGGCGTGATCGTGGTATCCGTCGAGTACCGCATGGGCGTGTTCGGCTGGATGGCCACCAAGGCGCTCAGCGCGGCCTCCTCCACCGGCGCCAGCGGCAACTACGGCCTTTTGGACCAGATCCAGAGCCTCAAGTGGGTGCAGAAGAACATCGCTTTCTTCGGCGGCGACCCGGACCGCGTGACCATCGCGGGCCAGTCGGCGGGCGCGGGCGACTCCTGCGCGCTTCTCACCTCGCCCCTGACCAAGGACCTGTTCCACCAGGCGATCATGGATTCCAGCTTCGGCGCGTTCGGCACCCGGGTGACGCTGGAGAAAACCCAGGAGAACTGCGAGGCTTACCTCAAGGAGAAGGGCTATGAGAACATGACCGTGGAGGAGCTGCGCGCGCTTCCCACCTCCTCCTTCATGAACGAGAACACCCCCAAGACTGAGGTCTACAACAAGGGCTTCTCGCCCTGCACCGACGGCTATGTGCTGACGGAAGACCCCAAGACCTTCTTTTTGAAAGAAGGGTCTCTCGCGGGCAAGAACCTCCTGTACGGCTCCAACAGCGGCGAGGGCAACGGCACCTTCACCGTGTCTGCCCAAGCGGACATCATGGAAGCCGCGAAGAAGACCTACGGCAATCTGTTTGACAAGTACAACTTCGCCGAGCTCTATCAGGGCACCGACGACCTGGGCGCGACGATGGAATCCCTGCGCCTCCGCTCCGAGCAGGGCGCGACCCAGAGCATCCTCATCGGCCGGATCCTGAGCGATCTCAACCCGGAGAGCAGCCTCTACGCCTACTACTTTTCCCACAGGACGCCGGGCCGCGAGGAGGACGTCCGCTGGGCATGGCACAGCTCCGAACTCTGGTACGCATTCCACTCGCTGCGCGACATCCCCCAGCAGCGGGACTGGGAACCGATCGACTACAGGATTGCGGACGATTACTCGTCGTACTGGGCCAACTTCATTGCATCCGGCAACCCCAACGGCGCGGGGCTTAACTACTGGCCGACAGCCACCAACCAGACACCGGTTCTGATGGAACTGGGCGACGCCTTCCAGCTGCGCGCCGACTTCTACGCGGGCACCAAGCTGGCCGCCCGGGACGAGCTGATGCGCGAGCAGATCATCACCGTCAATAGTCTGCAGGACTATCTCAAGTAAGCATTCGTTTCGCCGGGGCACCGGTAGTGCCCCGGCGAGAGACAAGCTTCTCAAGGCAAGCACGACCGACGCCGCGTTCCACCACTATTAATTCGGGGAGGATTCATCCATGAAGAGGTATCTGCGTATCGCTCTGGCTGTCCTGTGCGCACTGACGACGCTCGTCTCGCTCTCGCCCCTGTCCTTTGCGGAGGGGAGCGCGCCCAACCTGAACCCGCCCATCGTCCAGGTTGCGGGCGGCCAGCTCAAGGGTTCTATGAACGGCGACATTTACGCCTTCGCGGGCATTCCGTATGCCACCGCCGGGCGGTTTGAGGAGCCCAAGGCCATCGAACCCTGGGAGGGCGTCAAGGCCGCCCAGTCCTACGGCGCCATCTGCCCCATCCCGGAACAGACCGCTGTGGGCGCGGACGAATTCGTGTGGCCGCATCGCTACTGGATTCAGAACGAGGCCTGCCAGTTCCTGAACATCTGGACCAAAGCGCCGGACGCCGCGGCCAAGAAGCCGGTCATGGTGTTCCTGCACGGCGGCGGGTTCACCAACGGCTCATCCATCGAGTCCTGGGCCTATGACGGGGCCAATCTGGCCGACTACGGCGACGTGGTGGTCGTGACCCTGAACCACCGCCTGAACGCGCTGGGCTTTATGGACCTCTCCGCCTACGGCGAAGCATACAAGAACACCCCCAACCTGGGTATGGCGGATATCGTGATGGCGCTTCAGTGGGTCAGGGATAACATCGCCTCCTTTGGCGGCGACCCGGCCAACGTCACCATCTTCGGCCAGTCCGGCGGCGGCGGCAAGGTGCTCACGCTGATGCGCATGCCCTCCGCGAAAGGCTTGTTCAAACAGGCGGTCGTCCACAGCGGTGGCGCTTCCTACCTGGCCAAGGAAGACGCACAGAAGATCGCCAAGTACACCTTTGAGCAGCTGGGCCTCGCCGACGGCGATGTGGAAGCGCTGAAGGCTGTGCCGACCGCGCCGTTCATCACTGCGGCTACCGCGGCGGTGGCCAAGCTCAACGAAGAGTTGAAGGCGGAAAACCGCAGCGTCTCCTGGCGCCCCGAAGCTGACGGCAACCTGGTGCAGGCGGACCTCTGCGACTTCACCAAGGAACTGCCGCTGATGGTGGGCACCGTGTTCAGCGAGCAGACCAGCACCTTCAAGGTCGGCGACGGCCGCAAGAACGAGTGGACGGAAGAGGAGATCGCCGCGAACCTTACGGAGAAGTTCGGCGACAGGGCGGATGCGGTCAAGGAAGAGTTCGCCAAGGTCTTCCCGGAGAAGAAGGTGCAGGACGCCTACTTCTTCGCGCCCACCAACCGCGTTACCGCCAAGGCCACGCTGAAGACCAAGATTGACAGCGGCTCCGCCCCGGTTTACAACTTCCTGTTCAATTATGAGGCGCCCGTCAACGGCGGCACCACCGCCTTCCACTGTGCCGACCTGATCTACACGTTCCACAACGTGGATATTCCGATCGTCACCATCGCCACCGGCGGGAACGAAGACGCCCACCGGATTCAGGATCAGATGACCAAGGCCTGGGTCAACTTCGCTACCACCGGCAACCCCAGCCAGGAGGGCCTGGAGTGGCTGCCCTACAC
>JAEVZE010000094.1 GCA_023392395.1 Bacillota bacterium | reverse complement strand
GACCTATACCGCGTGACGATAGACGAATCCGGGTAAAAATCCCGGAGGACCCGCATTTCAATACCAAAGAGGAAAGTTCAAAAAGAAGCGCGACGCCGGGAAAGGATGAGCCCCCTTGAACCTGATCACCTCGGACGTCTCACGTGCCATGTTGGGCGCGGCTTCGAGCGCCGCGCAGGCCGGTGTCTCCATGGGTGTCTACCGCCAGGCCAAGGCAAAGGGCGACGAAGGAGGCATGGGCCGCGCCGCGGGCTATGCCGCCGGTTCCATGCGCACCGCCAGCCAGCAGAACCAGGCCGCCCGGGAGGCGCTGGAACGGGCGCAAACCGAGGCCCGGCAGCAGGAAGACCTTGAGCGGCGGCAGGCCATTGAGGACGCCCGGTCTGAGGCCCGCCAGCAGGAGAAGACGCGGCAGGCGGAAGAGGATACGCCGGTTCAAGCGAAGGAAACGGACGCCCCGCGCATCGCCGACGCCGGTCCGGCGGCTTCGGAAGCCTCCAGCCAAAGCCCGGACGGCGGCAAAGTCGCGCAGTCCACGCCCGCGCAGTCCGTCTCCCGGCGGACGGAAGACCCGGCTTCGACCGTCGCCCTGTACACGCGTCTGGGCGAAATCCGGCCCGCCGCTCCGGAACAAAAGCTTTCCGTGACTTCCTGAACCGTCCCCCGAAGCTCCGCAACGCATAAGACAACTTCCAACAGCCGCACAGGTTGTTAATTGTGGACGTATTGCGGTTTTTGTATTGCAATTTCACAAAAAAGCGCTATAATCCCATATGCGCCGAGACGGGGCACGCGCGCATCGTTTGTCCCAGCAAGCGCACATACTGGTTATGGACGCTTCAAACCCCTGCGCTTCCAGGTTTACCACACAAAGAGAGAAGATGAAGGAACAATCCTATGAGCACGCAACCAAAAACCGCCGAACCCGGCGCCGAATTCGTGCTGCAGCGCCTGCCGGAAAAGGAAGTCTATCAAACGCTTGAGACGAGCGGCGGCGGCATCAGCCGGGAGGAGGCCCAGAGCCGCCTCCTCAAGTACGGCAGCAACACGCTGGAAGAAAAAAAGGGCAAGCCGCTGATCGTGCGCTTCCTGTCCAACTTCACCCACCTGATGGCGATCCTCCTGTGGGTAGGCGCCATTGTGGGCTTCGTGGCGCAGATGCCGCAGCTGGGTGTGGCGATCATCCTGGTCAACATCATCAACGGCTGCTTCAGCTTCTTTCAGGAGTTCCGCGCCGAGAAGGCGACGGACGCCCTCAAAAAGCTGCTGCCCGCCTACGCCCGAGTGGTCCGCAATGGCGAGGAAGCCCGCGTTCTGGCCGAGGAGCTCGTGCCCGGCGACGTGCTGCTCCTGGCCGAGGGCGACCGCATCTCCGCCGACTGCCGCCTGGTAGAGGACAACGATCTGAAGGTCAACCAGTCCACGCTGACAGGCGAATCCAACCCGGTCCACAAGGCCCATGACATCGTACTGCGGGAGGACCTGTCCCGCGCCGAGATGCCCAACCTGGTGTTCGCGGGTACCACCGTTTCCGCGGGTACCGGCCGGGCCGTGGTCTACGCCACCGGCATGGCCACCGAATTCGGCAAGATCGCCGGGCTCACCCAGTCGCTGGTCGAAGCGCCCAGCCCGCTGCAGAAGGAAATGAACAACATCACCCGCATCGTGTCGGTGATGGCGGTGTCCATCGGCGTGGTGCTGTTCGTGCTGGCGATCTCGCTGGCCGGCGCGGACCTGGCGGAGAGCTTCATCTTCGCGCTGGGTATGATTGTGGCGTTCGTGCCGGAGGGCCTGCTGCCCACGGTGACGCTGTCCCTGGCGATGGGCGTTCAGCGCATGGCCAAGCGCGGCTCGCTGATCAAGAAGCTGTCCAGCGTAGAGACGCTGGGCTGCACCACCGTCATCTGCACCGACAAGACCGGCACCCTGACCCAGAACGAGATGACCGTCAGCGATCTGTGGCTGCCCGGGCGGAAGCTCTCCGTCACCGGCGTCGGCTACGCGCCGGACGGCAAGTTCCTGGCGGACGGTAAGGACGCCGCCATCGATCCAGCGGCCCGTAGGGTCCTGTCTGTGGCCGCGCTGTGCACCGACGCGCGGCTGGTGCCGCCGGGCGAGGATTCGCCCCGCTACACCGTGCTGGGCGACCCGACCGAGGCTTCGCTTCTGGTCGTGGCGCAAAAGGGCGGCATCGACCTGGAAAAGGAAAAAATGTCGCTGCCCCGCCTGCGCGAGCTGCCGTTTGATTCGAGCCGCAAGCGCATGTCCACCATCCATCAGGAGGGCGGAGCGCAGGTGGCTTTCATCAAAGGCGCGCCCCGCGAGGTCATCGAGCTGTGCTCCCGCATCCGCGTGGAGGGAAAAGATCAGCCCATGGACCCGGACACCGCAAACCGGATCATGGAGGCCAACGACCAGTACGCCTCCAAGGGTCTGCGCGTGCTGGCCGTGGCCGAGCGCAAGCTGGACCGGGACAAGCTGACCGTCAGCCTGACCGGCTACACGCCGGAGCTCATTGAGACCGAGATGACCTTCCTGGGCCTGGTCGCCATGGCCGACCCGCCTCGCCCCGAAGTGGCCGACGCCGTCAAGCGCTGCCATAGGGCGGGCATCCGCATCATCATGATCACCGGCGACTACGGCCTGACCGCCGAGAGCATCGCGCGGCGCATCGGCATCGTCGAAGGGGAGCGCCCCCGCATCGTGACCGGCATTGAGCTGTCCAAGATGAGCGAGGCGGAGCTTGAGGAAGCGCTGAAGGGCGAGGTGATCTTCGCGCGCGTCGCGCCCGAACAGAAGCTGCAGGTGGTCAGCGCGCTGCAGGCGCTGGGCCACGTGGTCGCGGTCACCGGCGACGGCGTGAACGACTCGCCCGCGCTCAAGAAGGCCGACATCGGCGTGGCGATGGGCATCTCCGGCACCGACGTGGCCAAGGAAGCCGCGGACATGATCCTGACCGATGACAACTTCGCCTCCATCGTCAACGCCGTGGAGGAAGGCCGCGCGGTCTACCGCAATATCCGAAAGTTCGTGGTGTACATCTTCAACTCCAACATGCCCGAGGCGGTGCCGTTCATCGCCTACCTGTTCTCCCGCGGCGCGATCCCGCTGCCGCTGACCATCATGCAGATTCTGTGCATCGACCTGGGCACCGACATGTTGCCGGCCATCGCGCTGGGCGCGGACCTGCCGGAGAAGGGCGTCATGGACCTGCCGCCCCGCTCCCAGAAGGAGCCGCTTCTGAACCGCCGGGTGATGGTCAAGGCCTTCCTGTGGTACGGCATCATCGAATCCGCCATCGCCATGCTGGCCTACTACTTCCTGAACAACCGCCTGGGCTGGCCGGGCGTGCCGCTGGCCAACGCCGGTACCGGCTACGCGATGGCCACCACCATGACGCTGGCCGCGATCGTGTTCGCACAGATTGGCGTGGTGTTCGCTTGCCGCACCGACAAGCTGTCGGCGTTCACCGCCGGGTTCACCTCCAACAAGCTGATCCTGGTCGGCGTGGCCCTCGAAATCGTGCTGGTGAGCCTTCTCATGTACCTGCCGCCGCTGCAGGGCGTGTTTGGCACCGCGCCGCTGGGCGTCGCGGAATGGGCATTCCTGGTCTGCGTGCCGGTGGTGGTGCTCGCCCTGGACGAGGCTCGAAAGGCGCTCATGCGCCTAACCCGCCGCGCCTGACAAACAATATAGGGAGGAACGCATATGAAAATCATCATCGTGGGCTGCGGGCGCATCGGCTCGGGTCTTGCGCAGGCGCTGGATAGGGCCGGGCATGAGGTGTACGTCATCGACTCCAACCCGGCGGCCTTTTCCAAACCCAATCCCGCCTTCAAGGGCAAAACCATCGAAGGCGTCGGCTTTGACCGGGACGTGCTTCTGAAGGCCCGCATCGACCGCGCCGACGCGGTGGCCGCGGTCACCTCCAGCGACGAATCCAACGCGGTCATCGCGCAGCTGGCCCGGGAAGCCTACCGCGTGCCCAAGGTGGTCGCCCGCATGTACGACCGCAACAAGGCCGAAATCTACCGCCGCTTGGGCGTTTTGACGCTGTCGTCCACCGCCTGGGGCATCCGCAGAGCCATGGACCTGATCAACTATTCGCCGCTCAACACCGTCCTGAACCTGGGCAGCGGCGAAGTGGACCTGGTGGAGATCGAAGTCCCGGCGCTCCTCATCGGCCGCCAAGCGCGGGAACTGATGGTGTCGGGCGAGGTCATCGTGGCGGCCGTCGTGCGCGGCAACAAGACCTTCATCCCCACCATGGGCACCACCTTCGAAAAGGGCGACCTGATCTACCTGTCGGTCGCCACCGCGTCCACCAGCCGCCTGAAGCGGCTGCTGGGGCTGGAATGAGCAAAAGGAGGAGCGCACAATGAACGTCATGATCGTGGGCGCGGGCCAGGTCGGGGATTATCTGGCTTCGCTTCTTATGGAAAGAGGACATAAGGTGACCGTCATCGAGCAGCGCGAGGCGCGGCTCGCCACCCTGAAGCGCGACCTGCCCGAGGAGGCCATCGTGCTGGGCAACGGCACCGACCCCAAGGTGCTGGAGGCCGCAGGCATTCGCAATATGGACGTGCTGGCCGCCGTCACCGGCGCGGACGAGACCAACCTGGTCATCGCCACACTGGCCCGGTTCGAGTTCAATGTCCGCCGCGTGGTGGCCCGCGTCAACAACCCCCGCAACAACTGGCTGTTCAACCCGTCGATGGGCGTGGACCTGGGCGTCAACCAGGCGGACCTGATGGCCCGCGTGGTGGCCGAGGAGATGTCCATGGGCGACATGATGACCCTGCTCAAGCTGCACCGCGGCCAGTTCTCGCTGGTCGAGCGCAAGGTGGACCCGGCCTCCGCCGCCATCGGCGTCAAGCTGCGAGAGTTGAACCTGCCGCTGGAGTGCGTGCTGGTGGCCGTCATCCGCGACGCCAACCTGATGATCCCCCGAGGCGATACCCAACTGGCCGCGGGCGACGAGGTGATGGCCATCGCCCACGACAGCCATCTGGAAATGCTTGCGCAGATCCTGG
>JAEVZE010000070.1 GCA_023392395.1 Bacillota bacterium | reverse complement strand
ACTCAAAAGCATGGGCGTTTCCAATTGCCATTCTCTTTTGGATCCTTCCATATGATGTCGCCCTTGAAGATTGGCTCATCCGCGTAGAGAAAGTCTTTAAGGGTAAGCCGTGCAGTCTTACCGCTGCCGATAGACTTGCTAAAAACTGCGAGCCCCACCAGCTCCCCGCCTTGCTCTGGAGCGGTCGAATGTAACTTAAGTCTTATGTGGTTCAGGACATCGGCAGGCTAATACATGATAGCGAAGACTTTATCATATCTCTTGGGCTAAAGGACATGGCCCATCGCGAGAAGGCTAGCAAGCATATTTAGGCGATGGGTGATAATTCTATTTCAAAATTTAAAATAAAAGACGGCATTCTGTTCGACAGAATGCCGTTTTCTCTTCTGAGAATGCTCCTAGAGTGAACTAGCTGTGCCGGTAGATTTCCCATCCCATGTAATTGCCCAGCGCCTCTTCCAGCACGTCCGCGCACACGGCCTGGGTTAGCGCCACATGATGCTCGTAGCCGTTCTTGGTGAGGTGGCGCATCAGGCCGTTCAGGTCCTTCACCTCGCACACCGCCACGCCGCCGAAGGTGGGGAGGGGGTCGCCGGTGAAGCTGCCCTCGCCCAGGTAACCCTTGACCACGCCGCGGCGGTCGTCGGTGGAGAGCTTGAGGTAGGTCATCTTCGAAGGCCGGACGCGGCCCTTCAGCGCGCCGAAGGACACATCTTCGCCCAGCGTGGTGGCCAAGATGTCGAGGTTTGCGATCTCTGGCTTCTCCTCAAACGCACAGGCGGGGTAATTCGAGCAGTGGACGTTGATGCACTTGTCCGGCTCGCTTTTGTAGTTGTTGTTCCAGTCCTGATAGATCGGCGGGACGCCGGAGGCGTTCAGAAGCGCCAGCATCGAAAGCGCGCCCATCACGTCGGTCTCCCAGGCGCTGGGGCGGCCTTTTTCGCCCATCATGCTCATGCCTAAGCACATCGCGCAGCCGTAGTTGGCCTCCACGCTGTCCCAGCACTGGATCGCGCTGGCGGTGCAATGGTGTGCGGCCATCCAGTCCTCGACCGCCAGGATCAGTTTCGCCTGCCGTTCCAGCTTCTCCGGCGTGCCGCAGGGGGCGACGTTTCCGTAGGCGCGAATTTCGGCCACCTTGGCGTCAATCCGGGCGCGGTTGGTCATCTGATTGGCGTCGGCCAGGATCTCGGAGAAGTCCTCGGTCTCCACTGTGATGCCGCTGGCCTGCAGGAGCTTTTCGGAATAGCGGACGGTGCGGAAGGGCGTCACGCGGGCGCCGATCTGACCGATGCGGGCGGTTCTCAGCGCCTTGACCACGCGGCAGACGCCCGAAAAGAATTCCACGTCCGCCTTGAATTCGTCGGACAGGATCGCGCAGGTGTGGCGGCGGGTCAGCGTGTACTTGATGCCGTACTGGTAGAGGTTGTTGCACAGCGACAGCTTGCCGCAGAACGCGTCGCGGCGGTTTTCCAGCTGCAGTTTATCGAAATCATCGTCACAGGCCTGGACCAGGATCGGGCAGTCCAGCCGTGACATACGCATCGCGTCGGCGATGCCCGCCTCCTCGCCGAAATTGGGCAGGCAGATGATCACGCCGTCGATTTCTTCGGCATGAGCGCGGAAGAGCTTTGCGCACTTCTCGGCCTCTTCATAGCCCATGGTTTCGCCCATGTTGGTGTCCTCTGTGGACAACGTGATCACCTTGTGTCCCCAGGATTCGAGGCTTGAAAGCAGCTGTTCCCGGGCGGTCAAGACCGGGTGATCCGGAAAGAACGAGCGGTTGGAAATCAGAACGCCAAAGGTTGCCATGGTATTTGTCCTCCTTGTGAGCAAATGGAAGATCATGCGTTGCCGCGCATGATTGCCGGAGCGGTTTACCTTGTTCGGCGCACAGCTTCGGCCCAGGATTTACGTAAGGCCTTGCGCGCGTCCTCCGGCATCACGGGCGCGTACTCCGCGGCCAGGCCGGAGGGGATGAAATGATCGTAAATTCCGGCGGACTGGCCGCTCATCATCCCCGCGCCCATCGCCGTGAGGTCCGGGTTGGCGGAGATTTTGATGCGGCAGGGCGTGAGGTCCGCCTGCATCTGCATCAGTAGCGTGTTGACAGAGCCGCCGCCGTCGGCGGACAGCACGGTGACCGCTTTCCCGAGGTCGCCCGCCATCGCGTCCAGCACGTCTGCGTTCTGCTGCGCGATGGAGAGAAGCGCCGCCCTCGCCACGTGGGCGCGGGTGGTGCCGCGGCTCATCCCGGACAAGATCGCCCGCGCGGCGGTGTCAAAGTAGGGCGCGCCCAAACCGGAAAACGCCGGCACCAGTGTGACGCCGCCCGCGTCCGGGACGGTCCCGGCCAGGCGTTCAATGGTTTGAAGATCCTGGAAAAGTTCCAATTGGTCCCGCAGCCAGATGAGCGTGTCCGCAGAGCAGGTGATGTTGCCCTCCAGTACATAGCACACCTTGCCGCGGAAGCCGTAGCCCACCGAGGACGAGAGGCCCAGCGTCGAGCGCACCGGCGTCAGCCCTACGTTCATCATGATCGAAGAGCCGGTGCCGTAGCTGGTCTTGACCATGCCTGCCTCCTGGCAGCCCTGGCCGTACAGCGAGGCATGGCTGTCGCCCAATACGCCGGTGATCGCGATGCCCCGCGGGATGCCCGGCGCGTCTGTCACACCGAAGGAGGCGTCCGAATGGCGGATCTCCGGCAGGGACGATTCCGGGATGCCGAACAGGTCACACAGCCTCGGGTCCCATTGAAGCCCCGTCAGATTCATCAGTTGCGTGCGGCTGGCGTTGGAAACGTCGGTGGCGAAGACTTTGCCCCCCGTCAGCCGGAAGCCCAGGAAGCTGTCGATGGTGCCAAAGCAGTAATTCGTGAGGCCGTATTCCCGGGCCGCATGCGCCGCTTTGGCCGCGGAGTAGTAGGGGGAGAGAGCGAGCCCGGAAGCCTCCTGCACCATTTCGGCGCCATCTGAAAGTTCCGCGCACAGTGCCTCCGCGCGCACGTCCTGCCACACCAGCGCGTGGCAGAGCGGCGATCCCGTGGCCCGGTCCCAGAGAACGGTGGTCTCCCGCTGGTTTGCGATGGCGATGGACGCGATGTCACCGGGCGCGATGCCCTCCGCCGCCTTCGCGATCACCTTCAGCGTATTCTGAAAGATCTCCTCCGCGTCGTGCTCCACCCGGCCGGGCGCGGGGTAATATTGGCGGTGCGGCAAGCTCTCGCGACGCACCGCGCTGCCGTACTGGTCGATCAAAAGCGCCTTGGTGGCCGAGGTGGACTGATCAACCGCGATGACGTACTTCACCCGATCAGCTCCTTTGCCGCCTGCGCGATGCCCTCCGCCGTCAGGCCGTAGTGGGCGAACACGTCCTTGTTCTCGCCGTTATAGAGCGGCTCGTCCGGAAGACCTAAGATGCGCATTTTCACAGGGCTCTTCTGGCAGACGACCTCCGCCACCGCGCCGCCGAGGCCGCACTTTACCGAATGCTCCTCCACCGTGACGATGGCGCCGGTTTTTGCCGCCTCCAGGATGGCCGCCTCGTCCAGTGGCTTGATGGTGGCCATGTCGTACACCGACGCTTCGATGCCGGATTCCGCCAGCAGCTTTGCGGCTTCGGCAGCGTAGTACACCATTTCGCCGCAGGCGATGATGGCCAAATCCGCGCCTTCCCGGAGTTTCGTGGCCTTGCCGATTTCAAACGTCACATCCGGGCCG
>JAEVZE010000303.1 GCA_023392395.1 Bacillota bacterium | reverse complement strand
CATCTGCACGGCGGAATGGTCGGCTTTGACAAGAAGCTCTGGGACGTGGAAGCGGACGAGGCGTCGAACGCCCTGAAACTGACCACTTTCAGTCCCGACGGCGAGGAAAACTACCCCGGCAACATGGACGTGACGGTCACCTATACGTTCTCCGAGGACAACGTCCTTTCCATCCACTACCAGGCGGTGTCCGACAAGGACACGCTGTGCAACTTGACCAACCACGTCTACTTCAACCTGTCGGGCGACGGCAGCGGCAACGTGGAGGATCATGAGATCCAGGTCAACGCCAGCCGCTTTACGGTGACCGACTCTGGTCTGATCCCGACCGGCGAACTCAGGTCGGTTTCCGGGTCGCCGCTGGATCTCCGCAAACCAATCCGCCTTGGCGACGGTCTCGCCCATACCCAGGACGACGAGGCGATGCGCTTTGGCGGCGGGTATGACCATAACTTTATAGTGGATGGCGAAGGCTTCCGCGAAGCGGTCTCGCTCTATTCCCCGGCTACCGGCATCCGGATGAAGACCTTTACTGACCTCCCGGGCGTGCAGCTGTACACCGGCAACATGACGCAGTCCGACTGGGTCGGCAAATGCGGCAAGAAATATGAGAAGCGGGACGGCCTGTGCCTGGAGACGCAATTCCCGCCCGACGCCGTCAATCATCCGGAGTTCTCCAGCCCTATATTGAGGGCGGGCCAGCACTTCGATTCCGTGACATCGTATGTTTTTACCGCAAATTGATAGAATTTTGAAAGAATAACCTGTTAGAACCCGCTTGACAACAATTCTCCGTTTACACTATAATGTTAACGCACCTGTAATGGGCACCCGGAATGCGCGCCGCCAAATCGGCGCAGCATATCTCAAGGAGGATAAATCCATGAAGAAACTCGCATCCCTTCTGTTGGTCCTGATCATGGTGTTGGGCACCACGGTCGCTTTTGCTGAAGCGCCCGCGAAGACCGAGCTCAACATCGGCGTCCTCGTGTGGAAGTTCGACGACACCTACGGCTCCACCGTCCGCGCCGCCATGATCAAGTACGCCGAAGAAATCGGCAAAGAGATGGGCATCAAGGTCAACCTCGAGCTGCAGGACGCCAACGACGATATGGCCAAGCAGATCGAAGAAGCGACCGTCATGTTTGCCAACAAGCCCGACTTCGTCATCATCAACTTGGCGGAAGTCGCCTCCGGCATGAGCCTTGTGGACATCGCGAAGGCCAACAACGTGCCCTTCCTGTTCTACAACAAGGAGCCCTCGGCCGAAACCGTGAAGCAGGTCATCGTGGACACTGGCTCCATCTTCATCGGCACCACGCCGCGTGAAGCCGGCGACATGCAGGGCGAAATCCTGGCCGACCTGTACGCGAAGGATCCGTCCATCGACAAGAATGGCGACGGCACCCTCCAGTACATCATGTTCGAAGGCGAGCCCAACAACCCGGAAGCCATCGCCCGCACGAAGTATTCGGTGGAAACCGCCATCGCCAAGGGCCTGAAGCTTGAGCAGCTGGGCGAGACCCTGGTCTGCAACTGGGACCAGGCGCAGGCGCAGGACGCCATGACCGCCACCTGGGCGAGCTTTGGCGAGAAGATCGAAGTCATCTTCGTCAACAATGACATGATGGGCCTTGGCGCCGTGGCTGCCCTGAACCAGGTCGGCTACAACACCGGCATCGAAGGCGACCCGAAGATCGTCGTCATCGGCGTGGACGCGGTTGACTCCGCGCTCGAGTCCATCAAGAATGGCGGCATGACCGCCACCGTTAAGCAGGACGGCGACGCCATGGGCAAGGCCAACATCCGCATCGCCATCAATGGCGCGCTGGGCAAGCCTTGGCTGGACGGCACCGACTATCAGATGTCTGCTGACGGCTACTCGGTCCGTATCCCCTACGCGAAGGTCACCGGCTGATCTTTCAAACGAGCGTAGCTCGCTGGATCCCGCGGGAAGAGGCGCTGGAGCGCCTCTTCCCCGTATTCGTAATATAGGTTTGGTGATGAGTATGGATCACAACCCGGCGCCCCTTCTGGAAATGGTGGACATCGAGAAACAGTTCCCGGGCGTCAAGGCGCTGGACCACGCGCAGCTGACCCTCAAGGCGGGCACGGTGCACGCGCTGATGGGGGAAAATGGCGCGGGCAAGTCGACTTTGATGAAGTGTCTGTTCGGCATCTATAAAAAGGATGCGGGTGTCATCCGCCTGGAGGGCAGTGAGGTCAACTTTACCGGCCCACGCGACGCGCTGGATCATGGCGTGGCGATGGTGCATCAGGAACTCAACCAGGTGCTCCGCCGCAACGTCATGGAGAACGTGTGGCTGGGTCGCCTGCCGGTGAAGTGGGGCCTCGTCGACACCCGCAAGATGTACGACGCGACCAAGGCGATCTTTGAAGACCTGCAGATCGACGTGGATCCGCGCACCCGCATCGGCGCGCTGTCGGTCTCCCGCCGCCAAATGGTCGAAATCGCCAAAGCCGTCTCCTACAACGCAAAGATTCTGGTGCTGGACGAACCCACCTCATCTCTGACCGAGAACGAGGTCGAGCACCTGTTCCGCATCATGAAACAGCTGACGGCCAAGGGCGTAGGCATTATCTACATCTCTCACAAGATGGATGAGATCCTGCGCATCGCGGACGATGTCACCATCATGCGGGATGGCCAATGGGTTGCGACCCGGCCCGCCAAAGAGCTGGACACCGACGAGATCATCCGCCTGATGGTCAACCGCGACATGTCCCACCGCTTCCCGCCCAAGAGCAACCAGCCGGGCGAGGTGCTGATGGAGGTTAAGAATCTTTCCGGCAAGTACGAGCCGACGTTCCATGATGTCAGCTTTACGCTGCGCGCCGGGGAGGTGCTGGGCGTCTCGGGCCTGGTCGGCTCGCGCCGCACAGAGCTTCTGAATGCCATCTTCGGCTACTACACCAAGGAGAGCGGCGAGATCCTGCTCCGGGGCAAGCCCATCCAGAACCGGAAGCCCGTCGAGGCTTCAAAGAATGGCTTCGCGCTTCTGACCGAAGAGCGAAGAGCCACCGGCATCTTCCCGGAGATGGCGATCACGTTCAACTCAATCATCGCCAATGTCAAGCGATATGGCAAGTTGCTTCTGTCCAACCGGCAGATGAACGTAGATACCGACTGGGTCATCCAGTCGATCAGCGTCAAAACGCCCAGTAAGCGCACCCACATCAAGAGCCTGTCGGGCGGCAACCAGCAGAAGGTCATCATCGGTCGATGGCTTCTGACCAAGCCGGACGTACTGCTATTGGACGAGCCCACGCGAGGCATCGACGTCGGCGCCAAGTACGAGATCTATCAGTTGATCCTCAATCTCGCGGCGGAAGGCAAGGGCATCGTCATGGTGTCCAGCGAAATGCCGGAACTCCTGGGCATCTGTGACCGCATTCTGGTCATGTCCAACGGCCGCCTGAGCGGCATCGTCGAACGCGGCAAGGATTTTGGCGATATACCCGGCGAGCAGGAAACGATCATGCGCCTTGCCGCGCAGTACGTATAAGCTAGCAAGGGATGGGATGAATATGGAAAAAGCAAAGAGGGTCAACCACCGGAGCATCGGGGAGCTTTTGCTCAATTACGCGCTGTATGTCATACTGTTTCTGATTCTTGCGACGGTCATCATTATCAGGCCGGATTTCGCAAATGTCAGCAACATCATCAACATCATCAAGCAGGCGTCCACCAAGGGCATCTTGGCGCTGGGTTGCGCCGGGCTGATCGTGCTGGCGGGCACCGACCTTTCCATCGGCCGCGTGCTGGGCCTCTGCGCCGCGGTGACGGCCTCGCTGGTGCAGTCGGTCACCTATGCGTCCCGCATGTACCCGCAGCTTACAGAGCCGGTCAACCTGATGATCCCGCTGTTTTTGGCCATCGCCATCGGTATGCTGTTCGGCGCGATCAACGGCTTTGGCGTGGCGAAATTACACCTGCACGCGTTCATCATCACGCTGGGTACTTCGCTGATCGCATGGGGCATCAATAGCCTCTACATCGAATCCCAGCCCTCCGGCACCGCGCAGGCGCTGTCCACCTTCACCAAGGACTTTCTGAACCTTGCGGCCGGCAACATCATCCTGGGTTCGCTCAGAATCCCGAAAGTCGTGATCTACTTCCTGGGCTGCGCTGTGATCATGCACATCGTCTGGACCAAGACGCGGCTGGGCAAAAATATGTTCGCCGTCGGCGGCAATGAAGAAGCCGCCGCGGTCTCCGGCGTCAGCGTCACCCGGACGATTATGTGGGTTTACCTGATCGCGGGCGCGCTGTACGGCATCGCGGCATACCTGGAGGCGGGCCGTATCCAGTCGGTCGGCACCAACACGGGCATCAACTACGAACTTGACGCCATCTCCGCCTGCGTCATCGGCGGCGTCAGTTTCTCCGGCGGCGTCGGCACCATCCCCGGCGTTGTTCTCGGCGCGATCATTCTGCAGGCGATCAACTACTCGCTGGTGTTCCTCAGCGTCAACCCCTACTACCAGTACATCATCCGCGGCCTGATCATCATCATCGCGGTCGCCATCGACGTGCGCAAGTACCTGGCCAAGAAGTAATGGGTAAGCAAGACGTCAAAGAGCCGGAGGCTCAGCACGAAGAGGCCTTGCGCGGCAAGACAGAACCGCTGCGCAAGGACCTGTTCGCGGCGCGAAACCGCCTCTACGACAAGATCAAAATCCCGATCAAGACGCTGGACATCATCATCTACGTCCTGGTCGGGGCGCTGATCCTGGCGATTCTCCTGGGCATCGGATCCAACCGCTAGCGTGAAGCGCCGGCGGTTTTTCCATTTAAAGGTAGCGAGAGGCCCAAATTGGGCATACTACAAAAATCAACGTCCCTCCAGTGTTGATCGTGCCAGATATAGGTCCATCGTATCATGGATGGCAATCTCTCCGCCGTGCGCTTCGATGGAGGCTTCGATTTCTGAAATCAAGCCATGCCGCTCCGCCTCCCCCATCGCCTGATGATCGGAGTAGGTTTCGAGCAGCCGTCCGTACTCTGCTGCGCGCATTGTCCGTGCGCGGTAAAATAACTTGCACTCGATGTCCTCAAAGTCGCAGCACGACAGCGCATCCAAGACCTTCCGGCAGTCGCGCTCAGAAAATTCCACCGGCTCCGCGCTGGAAGGCTTGTACTTCCGGTAGATTTCCTGGATACGGATGTGCAGCGGATCTTCCGCCCTGCCCGTAAACGGCCGGTTCCAGAATAACGCTACCGTACCGCCGGGCTTTAGAAGGCGCTTAACCTTGAGATAGCCGGTTTCCTCCGGGATCCAGTGGAACGCGGTGGCGCTGTAGATCAGGTCAAAGCGTTCTTCGGGTTCAAACGCCTCGAAGTCCGCGTGTATCACGCGGAAATTGGGAAAACCTTTAAACTTCTCTCCCACATAGGCTGCCAGGCTTGGCCCAACCTCGACGGCAACTACCTCGCAGCCCGTTTCCAGAATTGGCTTCGTCGCAAGCCCCGTGCCCACACCGATCTCCAGCGCCCGCATTGCCTTATTCAAACCGGAATAACGGAAAATCTCCAGGTACAGTTCGTCCACGTACCCCGGCCTGTGCCGGTCATAATTTGCCGGGTCCAGGTCAAACGTCATCCTTCGTTCCATGGCAGCCTCCTGCGCGCGATTCCCCCATGATCTTACCACTTGAACCGATATTTGGCAAATTTAAGCAAAACGCTTTGGAAATCATCCCTTCGCATGCCCCGTTGCGCAGAGGGGACGCTAATACGGGAGGTGCTGCGCATGCAATCGATCTGGTCAACCTGTAAAATTCCCGCCCGGCCGAAACTTAGCGAGGATCTAAAGGCGGACGTTGCCGTGATCGGCGGCGGCATGGCGGGCGTTCTGACCGCCTACGAATTGACACTGCGGGGGCTTGATGTGGTCCTCCTGGAAGCGGAGCGGATCGGAAGCGGTCAGACTTCCGGCACCACCGCCAAGATCACCGCCCAGCATGGCCATGTCTACGCCAGGCTGATCGAGCAGTTCGGACGCGAAAAGGCCGAACAATACGCTCGCGCCAATCAGGCTGCGATCGGGGAATTCGAGCGCATCAGCGCGAAAGAAAACATTTCCTGCGACTTTGAGCGAAAGTCTGCCTTCCTCTATTCGACGCGGGATGTCGCGCCTCTGGAAACTGAAGCGGACGCCGCAAAGAGCCTTTCGCTGCCCGCGTCGCTCGTTTCAAAGGGCGCGCTGCCCTTCCCTACCGTGTGCGCGGTCAAGTTTAGCGACCAAGCGCAGTTCCACCCCCTCAAGTTCCTGAAAGCGCTGTCGGCAAAGGTGAACGCCTACGAACATTCGCGCGTCGTTCGGGTTGAGCCCGATGCGGTATACACCATCGACCACACGGTCAGCGCAAAGCACATCGTGTTTGCGGCTCACTATCCTTTTATCAACAAGCCCGGGTACTATTTTGCCCGGATTCATCAGGAACGCTCCTATGTGCTGGCGTTGGAAAGTGCGCCCAATCTGGGGGGCATGTACATCAGCATGGATGACGACGGCCACTCGCTGCGAAATTACGGCAAATACCTGCTGCTCGGCGGTGAAAGCCACCGCACGGGCGAAAACATACCCGGCCGGTACGACGCGCTTTTGGAGACGGCTGCCAAAATGTTCCCCGGCGCCCACGAAGCCGCACGATGGTCGGCGCAAGACTGCATTACGCTGGACGGCGTGCCCTTTATCGGCCGCTACGCGCACTCCCGCCCAACCTGGCACGTGGCAACCGGCTTTATGAAGTGGGGCATGACCGGTTCGATGACCGCCGCAATGATCTTGGCCGACGACATCACCGGCAAGCGCAATCCAAACGCCACGGTGTTCCGTCCGCAGCGCTTCTCGACAGCGGAACTTCCGCAATTGACACGGGACAGTGCGCAGGCGGTCAAAGGGCTGGCACTGGGCATCACGCCGCCCGAGGTTTTGCTGGAGAACTTGCCCGCCGGGCGTGGCGGGATTGTGGATGCGGGCGGGCGCAAGCTGGGCGCGTACAAGGATCCATCCGGAAAGGTTTTTCTCGTCACCACCCGCTGCGAACATCTGGGCTGCGAGCTCAGCTGGAACCAGGACGAACTCAGCTGGGATTGCCCCTGTCACGGTTCCAGGTATACATATGATGGCCGGCTCATCAGCGGGCCGGCGCAGGAAGGAATTGCGGTTGAATAAATATTTTCAGGGCTTCTATTTCAAACAGGTGGCGGAGGATCGCGCCGTCGCCCTGATTGCAGCGACCGGCCGGGACGAGGCGGGGCATCCATTCGCGTCCATCCAGGCGGTCCTGCCGGATGGAACATTTTGCCTTCCGTTCTCTCCGGAGGACGCGCGCATCGCGCCTTCCGGGCCAGACATCCGCTTTGGCGGAAACCGGTTGGGCGCATCGGGCCTGTCGGTAGACCTTTCGGGCGGCGGACACTCCATTCGCGGTTCCCTCGTCTATGGCCCGCTGGCGCGACCCCGGGGCGATATCATGGGGCCGTTCCGGTACGCCCCAGGGATGGAATGCCGTCATGCCCTGATCAGCATGGCCCATACAGTTGAAGGGAGCCTTGAAATCGACGGCCAGGTGCAACGCTTCGACGGCGCACTGGGCTACATCGAAGGCGATTCCGGCCGATCCTTCCCCACCCGCTACCTGTGGACCCACTGCTTTCCGCCGCCCGGCGGGCCGCGCTCGATCATGCTTTCGGTGGCGGAGATCCCTTACCTGGGTATGCGCTTTACCGGCGTGGTTGGCTTTATCCTGATGGACGGGCGCGAGACCCGGTTGGCCACCTATCTGGGAGCGAAGGTTTTGGAGATCCAGGATGGCCGCGTCGTCGTCCGACAGGGCGGCGACACGTTGACAGTTGTATTTGACCGTTCAGGCACCATCGCCCTTCAAGCGCCGGTGGACGGCGGCATGCGGCGCGCCATCGGCGAGAGTCTTTTAGGCAGGGCAACCTACCACTTTTCCCGGAATGGCAGCACTCTTTTTGAGTTCACATCGGAAAACGCCAGCTTCGAGTACGAATACGACCGGTAAGGCGTCCAATTGGCCGCCTCCGGTTCAGATTTAATCGAGCGTTCGGTTGCCGGATGCCGATTGGTCTGCTATAATCGTCATTAGAACATATGTTCTGTTTATGTCAAATCGAGGAGAAATCGCCATGGATGCAATGCAAAAGCTGACGCTTCTGACCGACGCGGCCAAGTATGACGTGGCCTGCACGTCCTCGGGCGCGAGCCGCTCGGGCAAGGGCGCTTCCATTGGCAGCACAGTCGCCTGCGGCATCTGCCACAGCTTCGCGGGCGACGGGCGCTGCGTCTCACTGCTCAAGGTGCTTATGTCCAGCGCCTGCAAATACGACTGCGCCTACTGCGTCAACCGCCGTACCAACGACACGCCCCGCGCCACCTTCCAACCCAGAGAACTAGCGGACCTAACGATGGCCTTCTACCGCAGGAACTACATCGAAGGGCTGTTCCTGAGCTCCGCCGTGGCGGGCACCGCCGATCGCACCTGCGAAATGATGATCGAGACGCTGCGCATTCTCCGGGAGGAGTACCGCTTCGGCGGCTACATCCACTGCAAGGCGATCCCCGGCGCGGACCCACTGCTGATCGAGCGCATGGGCCTCTACGCCGACCGGATGAGCGTCAACATCGAACTGCCCTCGCAGGAGAGCCTGCGCCTCCTGGCGCCGGAGAAGAACCGTGACAACATCCTAGGGCCCATGAAGCGCATTGCGGGCGGTATCCAGGAAAACCACCGCGCGCTGACGCTCTACCGCCACGCGCCGAAATTCGCGCCCGCGGGCCAGTCCACGCAGATGATCGTCGGTGCGACGCCGGAGAGCGACCGCACCATCCTGACGCTGGCGGAGGCGCTGTACGGCCGGTTCAACTTGAAGCGAGTGTTTTACTCTGCCTACATCCCGCTGAATGCCGACAAACTGCTGCCGCCCGTGGGTACGCCGCCGCCGCTGCTGCGCGAGCACAGGCTGTACCAGGCGGACTGGCTGCTCCGCTTCTACGGCTTTCAGACAAACGAACTGCTGGACGACCGCCGCCCCAACCTGGATCCGGGGCTGGATCCCAAGTGCAACTGGGCGGTGGGCCATCTGGATCAGTTCCCACTGGACGTCAACCGCGCGCCCTACGAGCTGCTGCTCCGCATTCCGGGCGTGGGCGTAAAGAGCGCCGGGCGCATCCTGCAAGCCCGCAGGCAGGGTGCGCTGGACTTTGAGGCGCTCAAGAAGCTGGGTGTGGTCCTGAAGCGCGCGCAGCACTTTCTAACCTGCTCGGGCAAGTCGCTGATCCGGCTGCACTTGGACGATCAGGCCATCCTGACCAGCATCCTGTCCGCCCGGGCAACCGTGATGGGTCAGCAGGCGGTGCAGCTTTCTCTCTTGGACCCGACAGAGGAGGATATTCATCAATGTCTTACAGGACAGATGTAGTCTACCGGTACGACGGCACGCTGGATGGATTCCTATGCTGCGTCTATGAAAGCTATGCCAACAAGGAGATGCCCGCGGCGATCCTGGGCCCGGAGGACGAGCAGCTTTCGCTGCTCACAACGCGGGAGGTGGAAACCAATCCATTCCGCGCCGCCAGGGTGCTCAAGTCGATCCCAGCGCGCATTTCGGAGGACGCGCTCTACCTGGTGGAGCGGGCGATGCTGACCTGTATGCCCGACCGAGAAAAGCGGCTGCTGGAGTTTTTGCATCTGGGCTACCGCAAGGGGCCGATGGTGATGGACATGCTGCACGACGATGCCGTCGCGCCGGTGATGAGCGCCGTCAACCATCTGGCGCGGGAAGCTCACCTCTACCTGGGCTTTGTCCGATTCACGCAGAATGCGGGCGTACTGGCCGCGGTCATCGAACCCAAGAACCGCGTGCTGCCGCTGATCTCGCAGCATTTCATCGACCGCTACCCCAACGAGGCGTTCGTCATCTTCGACCGGACGCACAAAGAGGCGCTGGTGGCGCAGTACGGACGGGGGCGCATCGCGCCGCTGGAGGCAATGGAACTGCCCGAGCCGGACGACCTGGAGCGCGCCGTACGCGCGCTGTGGCGCAGATTCCACTCAGCGGTCGGGATCGGCCCACGCAAGAATTCCGTTTGTCAGCGCACCCATCTGCCGCTTCGCTACCGCAGCGTCATGACCGAGTTTCAATTCGATCCGGCATCCGGCGGCGAAATCCGCGATTCCATCCCGGAGGTCAATCTGCCCGCGCATCCCGCCCGCCAGCCGGGCGTATGAGAGAGGGGAAAATCCATGCAATTCAAACTGGCGCTCATCGCGGTCTCCGATGTGGAGAGGTCCAAGAAATTCTACGGTGATCTGTTTGCGCAGAAGGTCGCGCTAGACCTGGGCTGGAACGTCATGTTCAACGGCGGCTTCGCGATCCAGCAGAATTTCGCCTGGCTCACCGGCCTGCCGCTGGACTCGGTGGTTACACGTTCCCACAACATGGAATTGTACTTCGAGGTGGACGACTTCGATCAGTTCCTGGAAAAGCTGTCGCTCCACCCGGAGATCGATCTGGTGCACCCGCCTAAAAAGCACGACTGGCAGCAGCGCGTCGCCCGGCTTTACGACCCGGACGGGCACATCATCGAGGTGGGCGAATCGATGGCCGTCATCGCCCGCCGTTACCTCGGGGAAGGCAAGACCATTCAGGAGACGGCGGAGATCATTCAGCACCCGGTGGGCTTCGTCGAGGCAGTGGCAAGCGGAGCCATCCGGTGACCTGGCATCTATGTAAACAAGAATAGAACCGCCGCGCATCGCGCGCGGCAGTTCCATTCTTCCTGTAAAAACTGTGTTCCTCACATTTGAAGGCAGGCCTAGGAATCGCCGTTCAGGAACGTCTGCAGGATCTTCCGGTTCCGGGACAGGTCCGGCTTGATCACCCAAGCGCCGTCCACCGTGCCAGTGGTATACGCGCCGTCCGCGGGCAGCCGCAGCTGATCCATGTTGAGGCTGCCGGCCAGGATCTTGACGGCGTCAAAACCGATTTCAAACACATTGACGTTGGTCTCGATGGTCGAAAACGCGGTCTGCGCCAGCTTCGCCAGCACCACGGGGTTTTTCGTCGCGCGCAGCTTCTCGATCATCGCTTCCAGCACGGCTCGCTGACGGCTGGACCGGACATAGTCGGAGTCGATCTTCCGGATGCGCGAGTAGGCCAGCGCCTGCGGCCCGGTGAGATGGGTGTCCTTGCCGTAGGTCTTCAGATATTCGATGGGGCGTCCGTCGCCCAGCCGCTTCCAGGTGGTGTCCAGACCCTTGTTGATTTCCTGCATCTCCGCCTTGGTGACGTTCACCGACACCCCGTCCACGCTGTCAATCAAGTCTGAAAAGCCTTCAAAATCGATCACCGCGTAGCGCGTGATGTTCAGGCCGAACGCCTCGTTGACCGTCTGCATCGCCAGCTGCTCGCCGCCCAACCGGTAGGCCGCGTTGATCTTGTGCTGCCCGTACCCCCCGATGTTCACCAGCGTATCCCGCATGATGGAGGTCAATTTGATTTCCCCGCCGCCAAGCGATGCCACGATGATCGTGTCGGTGCGCCCGCGCCCCTCTTCGTTGTCCGCGCCCAGAAGCAGCACATTGGTATAGCCGGACGAAAACAGCCCGTCCAGCGAGAGGTTGCCGTCCACGAAGGGCAGTTTGATTGAGACCGGCAGGCGGGTGATCAGCATCAGCACCGCCCACAGGATCGCCAGAATCAGCGCGATGCGAAAAAGACGGCCGAGACAACTCGTTCGTCTTCTGGGGCGATACGGCTCATAGTACATAGCTTCACTCCATGGATGAATTCAGCGGCCCAGCATCCTGGCGGCGAGGTCTTCGTCACCATCCTGCAACGCCGTGCGGATCCTGGTGGAAGAAACTTTCTCGCCGTCCAGGAGGACGACGGGCATCTCGCAGACCTCAAACCCCATCTCCGCGCCCAGCGCCCGCAGGGCTTCGATGTCGCCCGTGCCCTTGTGGCCGAAGGTGAAGTCCTTCCCCGCCACCACCGCCCGGACGTCGTAACGGCTGGTCAGCAGCTCCAAAAACGCGCGCGGCGTCTTCTCTGCCAGCGTCCTGGTGAATTTCACCATGTCCACACGGTCGGCCCCCAGCGCGTAGAGCGCCGCGCGGCGCGTGGCCGCATCCATCAGTAGTGCCGGTGCTTGCCCAAACACGCTGCGCGGATGGTTCTCAAACGTATAGACGACCGAATACCAGCCGTGGTTGCGCGCGATGGAAACCGCCTGTTTCACGAGCGCCTGATGGCCGATGTGCACGCCGTCAAACATGCCCAGAGCCACGACGGAGGGCTGCTTAAAACAACGGTTCTCATCGGATCGCGTCCGCGCCTTGGACTCGCCGTAGGCGGTCTGCTTTTTGTCCATCCTCTTCATTCCGCCAAGTTCGTTCGGCGTCATACATTCGTTCCTTACAGCGTTACTTGAGCCTCTGCCGCCAAGCCGTTCAGCCTCCAAAGCCGGAGAAGCCCAGGAAGGCCAGCGCGATCAACCCTGCCGAAATCAGCGTGATGGGAAGCCCCTTGAGGCCCTCCGGCACATCGGACAGCGCGATGCGCTCCCGCACCCCGGCCAGCAGCACCACTGCCAGCAGGAAGCCAAGGCCGCCAAACACGCCGGTTAGCGCGCCGTACAGGAAGCTGTCCGCCTGCGCGCTCAGAAGCACCGCGCCCACCAACACGGTATTGACCGCGATCAGCGCGTGAAAGGCTGTCGGCTCCTCAAAGCGGAGCGGGTTCTTCCCCCGAAGAAGGAAGTCCGCAAGCCAAAATACCAAAGCGATCACCATGACGGACAGCGCCGTGTTCAGATACGTCAGCTTCAGCGGCGTCAGGATGAAAAAGTACAGCGCACTGGCAACGACCGAGGAAACCGCCGCGATCAGCGCCACCATGGCCCCGATCAGCGCCGAAGCGGCAAGCCGCTTTTCACCCAACGCCGAGCGCTCCGCAAAGAAGCGGGAGAACACGAAGTTGTTGGTTAGAACACCGCCTACCAGAATCGC
>JAEVZE010000437.1 GCA_023392395.1 Bacillota bacterium | reverse complement strand
ATGAGACGCCGTCCCGGGAACTGATCAAGATGAGCCTGGATTGGCGCGCGTTCGGCTTTGACCCGATCTACGAGGCCAAAAACGGCCGCGAGGCGCTGACATTGTACGAGGCGCACCGGCCCAGCCTCATCATCACGGACATCCAGATGCCGGTGATGGACGGGCTGGAATTGATCCGCGCCGTCCGAGCCATCAGCCCTTCCCAGCCTGTGGTGATTTTAAGCTGTCATGAACGCTTTTCCTACGCCAAGGAAGCGCTCCGGCTGGGCGTGATTGACTACATCCTCAAGGACTCCTTCACCGCGGGCACGCTGGTGGACATGCTGGCCCGCTTTGAAAAGGCGGGCGGGGAGACGAGCGAGGCGCGATCAGTCAACAGCCTCGCGCTGGAGACCGCGCTTCGGGGCGAACCCCTTTCGGATGCGGACCGCTTGGCGCTCCTGGGACGGGACTACTTCCTGATGGCCATCGCCCGTCCGGACAGCTTCTGTGATATGGACCTGCCGCCGAGGGCGCTCTGGAGCGCGCTGGCGGTATCGGGCGGTCAGGCGGCCTTCCGCAGCGGCAGGCTGTATGCGCTGGGCTTTCTGCCCCGGCTTCCCAGCGGCGCGGATCAGCTGCGGCATCGCGTGGAATGCCTGAGCGCGGTCAGGCTGGCACTTGAGAGGGCGGATCAGGCGGTCACCATCGGCGTTTCGGAGATTCTGCGCAGTCCGGATAAGCTGGGCGAGGGCATTACGCAGGCAATCGAGGCACTGCAGAGCGCGGTGTTCCAGGGCAAGGGGCGCAACCTCTACTTCGAGGCGGCAGGCATGCAGGGCTCCAAGGCGCAACTGAAGGCGCTGGACGAGGGCGTGGCTCGGGTGCGCGAAGCGCTCAAAAGTGGGGACGAGGCACTTCTTCTGGGCGAAGTTCGCAGGATCTACCAGCGGGAACTGCAGGGCATGATGCAGTACAACTACCTGAACCACGTCAACGCGCTGCTCATGGGCATCCTCACGCAGGCGTGTCTGGCGGGCGACATCCCGTTCAAGTCGATCTTTGGCGCGGACACGGTCTCGCTGGAAGCGCTGGACCAGATGGACTCCATCGCGGACATTTGCGGCTGGTTTGTCGACAGGTTTTCCGCGCTCTCCCGCACAGTGCGCGCTTCCTATAGCCCGCGCCTCAGCCAGATCGTCCGCTACATCGACCAGCACTACTGCGAGGACTTGACGCTGGAGAGCCTCGCCTCCACGTTCCTGATCCACAAAGTATACCTGGCCAAGGTGTTCAAGGCGGAGACCAATTTAAGCGTGGGCGAGTACATCCGCAACAAGCGCATGGAGCGCGCGCAGGTGTTGCTGGCCCGGGAGGACGTTCGCATCGGCGAGGTGGTGGATAAACTCGGCTTCCACAACGCCCAGACCTTCTACAACCTGTTCAAGCGCTGCGTGGGCATGAGCCCCAGCGAGTACAAGGCCCTGTGCGAAATGCGCAGGGTGACAAAATCCATCGATCAGTAAAAGGGGGATCATCCATGACCAGGCGCGATGCCGTGCTCAAGGCGCTCCGGCACGAGGACGTGCGGCCGGTGCCCTATTTCCTCGACATGACCGACGAAATCGCAGAAAGAATGCGAAGTGCGACCTGCGACCCGCTCTTCTTCGAGCACTCGGATTCGTACCTGGCGCAGCAGCGCAACGAATCCTTTGTGGATCTTGCGCGCGGCCTCTTCCGGGACCAGTTCGGCGTCGTGTGGGACAAGGGCGCGCAGGAGGGCGACTTCGGCGTGGTGCACGAGTACCTCTTGAAGGAGCCGTCGCTTTCGGGCTATGCCTTCCCGGAGCCGGACGAAAAACTGATCCGCGAAAAGTGCGAAAAGCTCACGGCCCAGCCGGACAAATACACCATGTACATCATCGGCTTCTCGCTGTTTGAGCGGGCATGGACGCTCAGGTCTATGGAGGAGCTTCTGTGCGACATGATCGAGGAGCCGGAGTTCGTGGACGAGCTTCTGGACAAGATCGTGGAGTACAACCTGAAGGTGGTCGACATCGTCAGCCAGTACCCGATCGACTGCATCTTCTTCGGCGACGACTGGGGCATGCAGAAGGGGCTGATCATGGGGTATCCGCTCTGGAGCCGGTTCATTGGCCCGCGCATTCGGCGGGAATATGAATATGTAAAAGGGAAGGGCATGTACGTGGCGCAGCACTCCTGCGGCGACTGCTCGGAGGTGTTCCCGGATCTCAAAAAATACGGCCTGGACATCTACAACACGTTTCAGCCGGAGGTCTACGACATCGAAACCTTCAAAAAAACTTATGGAGACGCGATCACCTTCTTCGGCGGCATTTCGACGCAGAAACTGCTGCCCTACGCCGCGCCGGAGGAAGTCAAAGTAGAGATGGCGCGCATCATCGGCATCCTCTCAAAGGATGGCGGCTACATCATCGCGCCTACCCATGCCATGCCGGGCGACATCCCGGTGGAAAACGTGCTGGCCTTTTTAGAGGTCTGCAAAAACCAGCCCGCGTAACCGCATCAAATGCACGCTCAACCGGAGGCCGAGGCCTCCGGTTTTGTTTTGATTGTCCGCAGGTCCCCCAGATGCATACCCATACCGGAGGAAATTGCTGGATCGTGTGATTGGATCACGGTATTTGGGGTATCGTGGTGGTATAATGGAAGACAAAGGAGGCGATCGTATGGCAAACGTCGTCATCATCGGATCGGGACCGGCCGGCATCTCTGCCGCGCTGTACATAAGGCGCGCGGGCGTTCCTGTTACGGTTCTGCACCGCGGCCCGGGTTCGCTGAAAAAGGCGGAGGCAATCGAAAACTACTACGGGTTTGCTGAGCCCATTGAAGGCCTGAAATTATGGGAAAACGGCGTGGACAACGCCAAGCGGCTGGGCGTGGAATTCATCGAGGACGAAGTTGTGGGTTTTGCGTTCGAGGACACGCTGGTCGTCTTGACGGCCAAGGGCCGGTATCCGGCGGACGGCGTCGTCATCGCCACCGGTTCTCCTCGAAAGACGCCGCCCGTTAAGGCGCTGGGTGATTTTGAGGGCCGGGGCGTGAGCTACTGCGCCGCCTGCGACGGTTTCTTCTACCGTGGCAAAGACGTGGGTGTGATGGGCTCGGGCGAGTACGCGCTGCACGAGGCGATGGAGCTCATGCCGTTGGCAAAGTCTGTGACATTGCTCACCAGCGGCGCAGCGCCGGAGGTTTCGCTGCCGGAAGGGCTTGTGGTGCACAGGGAGAAGGTCGAAGCCGTCGAGGGCGACGAGCGCTTGCAATACGCGGTGCTTGAGGGCGGCGAACGCCTGCCGCTGGACGGGCTGTTCATCGCCTACGGCGTCGCGGGCAGTGCGGATCTGGCCCGCAAGATCGGCGCGGAAACTGAGGGCAACCGGATCGTGGTGGACGAAAACATGGCCACCAGCGTGCCGGGCCTTTACGCCGCGGGCGATTGCACCGGAGGGCTACTCCAAGTGTCCAAGGCGGTCTACGAAGGCGCCAAGGCGGGCACCGAGTTGGTCAAATACTTGCGGAAGAGGACGTAGACTTAGCCGCAAAAGGAAACACGTGAGCCGGAAATCCGACCGCGCCTGTCCCTTTTTGAAAGGGCGGGCGTGGTTTTTGCATGATACCAATCCAAAACATGAATGAATCGTCGAACCAGATCTTTTCGCGCGAGGCGTTGTCACCCTCCGCTCAACGTAGCGCTGCTACGCCTCGCTCCGGCTCCTAGCCTCGCATCGAAAATCTCTCGGTTCTTTGGATTAATTCATGTTTTTACTTGGTATGAAACGGGTACATTCCGATGGAAAAGGGCTGATTCGATTCCGGCATTGTGGTATAGTGTAGGAAGATACGCACACCATGAACGGAGGGAGCGCATGGAATCCATGGAGACCTATCGCCGCCTGACCCGGGCCATCGTGGAGGAGCACCAGAAGGTTTTTGACAAGCTGGACATGGCGCAGCTGAAGGCCTTCGTTGACGCGATCGCCGGCGCCAACAACATCTTTGTCTACGGTTCGGGGCGCGAGGGCATCTCGATGCGCGGATTTGCGATGCGGCTGTCGCACCTGGGTAAGCATACGTACTGGCTGTTTGACGATACGACCATCGGCATGCACGAGGGCGATCTGTTCATCCTGGCCGACGGCCGGGGCGACGTGGGCATCCACCGCTATTTTGTCCGGCGCGCCCATGAATCGGGCGCGAAGATCGCAATAGTTACCGGGCTTCCGGAGGGAAACCTGGCCAAGAACTACGCCGACCTGATCCTGTTTGTGCACTCGACGGTCTACCTGGACGAGCACTCGATGGGCCCGGATGCGCCCCGCCAGCACGACGTGGTGCCCACCGTGCAGCCGATGGGCAACCAGTTCGAGCAGCACCTGTACCTTTTGATGGATGTGGTCGCCATCCTGGTCAAGGATGCGCTGGGGCAGAGCTACGAGGACATGGAAGCCCGCCACCGCAACATCGAATGATCGATTTTTGATCTTTTGTCCGCCGATTGGATTTTTGCGTGATCGCCTCCCGCTTGAAAAAGGCGGGTTTTTGGATGCCGGAAATGGTGACGCTGACGCTGCGCTTTGCATAGGGATGAGCGTACCGGCGCGCCCGGGCGCGGTATGCCGCGGCCTGTGGCGGGGACACTATCGGCGGGAGGTGTATTCATTGAAAGGAATCAGGAAGAGGAAGCAGAATCCGTTTTACGATCTGAGCAAGGTTGCGTCCGCCACCGAATGCACAGGGCTGATGCCGTCGCTTCCGCAGAGCGAGGACGAAGATGAGAGCTACGCCAGCCTCTATTCGACGCACGACCAGCCGCCCAGTTGAAGTGTCCCGGATACGCCGAATTCCCGCGTAACATCCTGGGCGCGGACGATCGTCCGATTGCAGCCGCGCCCGGGATCACCTGGCTTAAACCTTGCCCTATTTTATTGGCCTGCGGCGTGGCGTTGTGGTATAATGCTGTCGTCGGTTACAGAGCCGTAAGGATGGGGGCGATGGCATGGGCGCGCTGTCTGATCTGCCCAACGTGGGCAAGGTGCTGGAGAAAAATCTCATTGACGTAGGCATCCCGTCACCCGAGCGGCTGCGGGAAGTGGGCGCTCGGGAGGCGTTTTTATGGATCCGCGCGCGTGTGGATCCTGGAGCTTGCCTGCATATGCTCTATGGTCTGGAGGGCGCGGTCCGCGGCATAAAGGATACGCTTCTAGACGCCGAAACGAAGCGCGGCCTCAGGGACTTTTTCAACGCCCTGTGATGTCCTCTTGCCTTGTCCGCAGAGGTGCGTGTCAAACGCGTTCCCCGGCGCGGCTGATGGAGGATATTGCCTGTTCAATCTCAAAGAGTCAGGCTGTTTCACGGCTCCTTGCCTGTGGTAGATATGAAGCAAAGAACAGGAGGGATGAACCATGAAGTATGAGCCTAACCCCGATGAGATCAAGGTGAATCAGGAACAGGAGGACGTTGGCGCACTGGCCTGTTCGGCGGAGTTCTCTCAGGGATGCATCGAGCCAGAGGAACAAAAGTAATTCCAGAGGTTTGATTCTTTTCATAGTTTGAAATGCGCCGCGTACACGCGGCGCATTCTTGTTTCCGCTGGATAGAAAACCGCGCTACGCTTCGCCCGAATTATTCTCTTCTTTCGGCGCTTTGGTGGAGATTGGGCGCGCCGGGCGGATCTTGAGGCTGATGTAGAGTACGGCCACTGTGAGTAAAGAGCACAAAAGGCCGTATTGCACGTCCTGCCGCGTGATGACCTCATTGATAAAGACTGCATAGAGGAGAAAGATCTGCCATAGAACTGCGATGCCAAACAAGATGTCCGAAAGGATCCTCCTGAATGTATTCATGGCGGCCTCCAATGCGTCTTGTTGCCATGATTATATACCTCGACAACGCGGAAAGCAACATGAAGCGCCGGAAAACCAGGGCTACGCATGAATTACGAATGCGTGAACCCCTGGGAGGATTGGAGGGCCGCAGCCCTCCATGTTGGATCAAAAGTACCGGCTTTGCCGTTGCTTTTGGATTCTCCCCAAGGGCGCGCTTGCCCGCCCGACGGGAATCAACCCCTTATACCAATCCCAAACAGGTAATTATTCGTCGTACCGGGTCTTTTCGCGCAGAGAGGTTGGTTTCCCAAAGGGAAACCAAGTCGCTTCGCGACCGCGGCATTCCAATGAATTGGAATGCCACGCCACTGTGTCGCCTTCCGCTCGACGTAGCGCTGCTACGCCTCGCTCCGGCTCCTTGTTCTGCATCAAAAATCCCTCGGTCCTTTGGAATAATTACTGTTTTTACTTGGTATTAAGCGCGGATTGTGATCGGAATTTCTCACAAGAAATTCAACAATCCGCTCTCGTTTCCTTCGCTTACGCATGAATTCTTAATTCATGCGTAAGCCGTCCCGGAAAACGGGTATTCTATGATAAATGACCCAAAGGAGGTGATCGCATGAACTTTCAGAACGTACCCAATAGACTCATCAATAGCAATTCTCCCTATCTTCGGCTGCACGCGGGCAACCCGGTGCAATGGAACGAATGGGGGGCGGAGGCTTTTGAGAAGGCGAGGCTTGAAGACAAGCCCGTTTTCCTCTCTATTGGGTACAGCTAGAAGCTCAATCCAAGAACTTGTCATTGGTGCCATGTGATGATGCGGGAGTCCTTTGAGGACGAGGAAGTCGCATCGCTTCTGAACCGGGATTTTGTGCCGGTCAAGGTGGACCGGGAGGAACGGCCCGACGTGGACGCGGTCTACATGCGCGCTTGCCAGGCGATGACCGGGTCGGGCGGGTGGCCGCTGACCGCGATTCTGACCGCCGACCAGACGCCGTTTTTCACCGGAACGTATTTTCCCAAGCACAACGTGCAGGGGCGCGTGGGGCTATTCGAGCTTCTGACTGCGATTGGCGCGGCCTGGAAGACCGACCGAGCGTCGCTGATGGAATCCGGCCGCGCGCTGGAGGACTTTTTGAAACAGGAACGCGCGCCCGCCGCCCCGGCTGCGGAAGGGCTGCCCAAACGCGCGTTTGAGCAGCTGCGCCGCGCGTTTGATCCCGCCTGGGGCGGCTTCGGCGGCGCGCCGAAATTCCCGACGCCGTCGACGCTTCTGTTCCTCCTGCGCTATTACGCGCTGGAAGGCGCGCCGGAGGCGCTTTCGATGGTGGAGAGCACGCTTGGCCACATGGCGCGGGGCGGCATGTTTGACCATTTGGGCGGCGGATTCTGCCGCTATTCCACCGACCGCAAGTGGCTGATCCCGCACTTTGAAAAGATGCTCTACGACAACGCGCTGTTACTGCTGGTGTACGCGCAGGCCTACCGGATAGCGAGGCGGGAGGAGTACCTTGCGGTCGCGGAGCGCATCGTGGAATACCTTGCGCGGGAGATGCTCTCGCCCGAAGACGGGTTTTACGCGGCGCAGGACGCCGACAGCGAGGGCCGGGAGGGCGCGTACTACGCGCTGAAACCGGAGGATTCCGTCCGCGTGTTGGGGGAGGAACTGGGCGACCGGTTCAACCGTGCGTTCGGCATTTCGGAGAACGGAAATTTTGATGGCGCGTCGGTGCCCAACCGGATCGATCAGACGGAACCATTGGACGAAGAACTCCGCGCCGCCACCGAACGCATGGCCGACTACCGCCGCGCGCGCCGAAAACTGTCCACAGACGACAAGATCATGGTGGAGTGGAACGCGCTGACGATCGGCGCGCTGGCCGAAGCCTCCCGCGCCTTTGACCGGCCGGAATACCTGGCGCTGGCGCAGCGGGCTCGGGTGTTCATTCAGGAGCGCCTGACCACCATGGACGCTTTGAAGTCGTACTTCCGGGATGGCCGGGCGGTGGGCCGCGGGCACTTGGGCGATTACGCGGCCCTCGCTTGGGCGGACCTGGAACTGTATGAGGCGACGCTGGAATCTGCGCGGCTCTCCGCGGCCGAGGCGCTGGCCGGCCAGATGCTGGAGCGCTTTTATGATTCGGGCCGGGGCGACTTCTTCCTGGGCGAGGCGGACGGAGACCTCCGCTTCCGCGCCAAGGAACACCTGGACGGCGCGGCAATTTCCGGGAATTCGCTGGCGGCGGACGTCCTTTTCCGGCTGCACGCAATCACCGGCGACGGAAAGTGGCGCGATCTTTTGGAAAAACTGCTTACAGCCATAGCGGCGCAGGCGGCAGAATATCCAGCAGGGCTATGCTATGGGCTGAACGTGCTGTTGCGTTCGCGTCGTCCGGTCCTTCGAATTGCCTGCGCTTCCAACGATTCCGAGCGGATCGAGCGCTTTAACGCTCTGGCTGGGGGAATGTACCTGAAAAACGCGGTGCTTGCCAAAGAAGCGCCGGAGGCGGGCGTGACTGGAGGGGCCTACCACCTGTGCGAGGACGGAACCTGTGGTACGCCGATCCTGGACGAGGAGGAACTCGCGCAAGCGATGGTTTCCTCTGCCTGTACGGTGTGTGCTTTCGTCAACTGATCCCAGAAATTCGCACGAAAACGCCGCCAATCGCGGCGTTTTTGCGCGCATAGGCGCGTCTTTGCCATCCGATATTAAGACCATCGTAAGAGGATGGAGGATCGGCCATGCAGAAAACCACCTATGAAGTCAAGCCCAACATCCCGGAGGCGTTTCCCGCGCAGCACCAGATTCAGCAGCCGGGGAGCCAGCAGCGCATGAACCCAAAGCCCATCGCGGTCAATCCGGACTATAAACCGGCCGGAAAGCTCCTCGGCAGGTCCATCGTAGTGACCGGCGGAGACAGCGGCATTGGGCAGGCGGCGGCGGTGGCGTTCGCGCGGGAAGGGGCAGACGTGGCCATCGTCTTCCTCAGCGAGCGGTCGGATGCCAGCGAGACCAAGCAGCTCATCGAGCAGCAGGGCAGGAAGTGCCTGCCCATCGACTGCGATCTCCGAAGCGAAACCGCCGCCAAGGCGGCGATCGACAAGGTTGTCGGTGCGTTTTCCAAGTTGGACGTACTGGTCAACAACATCGCGGTGCAGTTTCCGCAGAACAGCCTTGAGGACATCACCGCCGAGCAGCTCCAAAACACCTTCGAAACCAACGTGTTCAGCTATTTCTTTGCAAGCAAGGCCGCGCTTACGCACATGCGGCCGGGCGGCGCCATCATCAACACCACGTCGGTCACCGCCTATGAGGGCAGCGAGCGCCTGATCGACTACTCGGCCACCAAGGGCGCGATTGTCTCCTTCACAAGGTCGCTTGCGCTGTCGCTGGCAGGGCGCGGCATCCGCGTCAACGCGGTCGCGCCCGGGCCGGTTTGGACGCCGCTGATCCCCTCCAGCTTTTCGGAAGGGGAAGTCGCCCAGTTCGGCAAAAATACTCCGCTGGGCCGCGCGGCGCAGCCCTTTGAACTCGCGCCCTCCTACGTGTACCTGGCCTCGGATGACTCCGCCTACGTCACCGGACAAGTGCTGCACGTAAACGGCGGGCGCATCACCGAATCGTAAACCATACGCTTTACGCCGCCGCCCGCTCACAGGGAAGCGCGGGCGCGGCGTCGCCATGCGGAGGCGCGAAATGCTCTTGATCAAAAACGCCGATTGCTACATACCCCGGCACATCGGCCTGAACGACATCCTGCTGTCGCCCGAAAAGATTCTCGCGGTGCGGCCGGGCATCGAGCCCGCGCCGGGGTACGGCGTGGAAGTGATCGACTGCGAAGGCTGCGCGCTGTGCCCGGCGTTGGTCGATCAGCACATGCACATTCTGGGCGGCGGCGGAGAGACGGGGCCCAGAAGCCGCATCCCGGAAATCGGCCTGACGGAAATCCTGCAAGCGGGCATCGGCACGGTGGTGGGCTTACTCGGCGCGGACGGCGTGACGCGGAGCGTCCCGGCGCTTTTGGCCAAGGCACGGGCGCTGGACGACGAGGGACTGACCACCCGCCTCTACACCGGCAGTTATGGCCTGCCCACCGACACGCTGACCGGGCGGGTGTTGCACGATCTGGTGTACGTGGAAAAGGTGGTGGGCGCGGGCGAGGTGGCCATTTCGGACTACCGCTCGTCCCATCCGAATCTGGATATGTTAAAGCAGCTGGCCTGGGAGGTCAAGCTGGGCTCGATGCTTGGCCGCAAGGCGGGCGTGGTGCACCTGCACGTGGGCGACGGCGTGAAGGGCCTGAAACCGCTGATCCGATTGGTTGAGGAGAGCGAGTTCCCGATGGAGATGTTCGTGCCCACCCACATCAACCGGAACCGGTTACTGCTCATGGAGGGCGCGGCCTACGCGAAATCCGGCGGCTTCCTCGATTTGACGGCGGGGCAGCGCGCGGGACGAGGCCTGCCCGCGCCGGAAGCATTTGCCTGGCTGTTGGGCTCTGGCGTTCCGCTCGAGCGGATCACGCTGTCCTCCGACGCGGGCGGCACCAATCCGGACAGCCCCGACGGACGAGGGCACCCGGTGGATCTGTGGAACGACTTTGCCGCCTGCGCCCGCGGCGCGGGGCTGGAAGCGGCGCTGACGGCTGCTTCGGAGAACCCGGCGCGGCGGTTGGGGCTGTACCCGGAAAAGGGCTCAATCGCCGCCGGGGGCGACGCGGATCTGCTGGTACTGGGCGGAGATTTTTCCATCGAATGGCTGATCCTGAAGGGAAAGGTCGCCGTAGAACATGGGATTTGCCGGATGAAGGGGCAATATGAGGCATGAGCAAGAGCGCATGTTCCGAAAACCGCGCGGAGAAAATACCGGACGTATCGGAGCGGGGTGAGGCGATGGGCGAGAAGATCAAGGGGCGGCTGCTCATCATCGGCGGCGCGGAGGACAAGACCGGCGAGATGGAAATCCTGCGGGAGGCCGTTCGGCTCATGGACGGCGGGCGGATGGTGGTGATGACTACCGCCACCGAACACCCGGAAGAGTCCGGCGCGTCTTATCGTGCGCTGTTTACGAGGCTGGGCGCGAAGGAAGTGGAGGCGGTCCGCGTCGACACCCGCCGCGAGGCGGAAGGTCAGGAAGCGGCGAGGGCGCTGCGTCGGGCGGACGCGGTGTTCTTCACCGGCGGAGACCAGCTGCGCATCACCAGCATTCTGGGCGGGACCAGGGCGTATCAGGCGCTCCTGGATGCGTACCACCGGGGCGCGCTGATTGCGGGAACCAGCGCCGGCGCATCCGCGCTCAGCAGCACCATGATCGTTGGCGGCCTGGACAACGACCAGGCGCGCAAGTGCACGCTCAAGATGGCGCCGGGGCTGGGCCTCTTGGAACAGGCGCTGATCGATCAGCACTTCGCGCAGCGCGGGCGGCTGGGGCGGCTTCTGTGCGGCGTGGCGGAGAACCCGCACGTGCTGGGCATTGGCATTGACGAGGACACCGCCATCCGCATTGATCCGGATGCGTGCTTTTTCGTGCTGGGCTCCAGCGCGGTCACGATCATCGACGGCGTGACCATCCAGGAGTCCAACGTCTCGGAGCTCGCGCCCAACGAGATCCTGGCCATCCAGGGCGTCACGCTGCACGTGCTGCCCCGGGGCTACGGCTACGACATGAAGACCAGACTTGTGCTACCGCCCGAAAGGGGCGAACATGCCGCTGCGCGGTAATATTGGGATTCGGAGGTTGCCACGCGTGAACATCCTTTCAATCAAGGCCTTTCGGGGACGAAACATCTATTGCTTGAAACCGGTGGTCAAGCTGATGGTGGCGCTGGAGGAGGGCGAGGATGCGCCCACGTCGCAGCGTTCGGGTTTCAATGAGGCGCTGCTCATGGCGCTGCCCGGCCTGAACGGGCACCATTGTTCGCTGGGGCGGGAGGGCGGATTCGCCGAGCGGCTAAAGGAGGGCACGTACCTGCCCCACGTAGCGGAGCATGCGATTCTGGAGATGCAATACGTACTTGGGTATGACGTGGCCTTCGGCAAGACGCGGCAGAAGGACGCGACCCAATACCAGGTCGTCTTCCGGTATGAAAATGAGCCGGTGGCAGTCGCCTGCGCCCGGACCATCGTTCGGCAGCTCCAAAAGCTGTGGGCAGGCGAACCCGCGGACTTTGCGGGCGAGATGGAGGAGCTGAAAAGCCTTGCGGCCCGGACCGATCCCGGCCCAAGTACCCGCGCGATCCTGATGGAGGCTGCGCGGCGGGGCATTCCGTCTACACGTCTGGGCGGCGGCAGCTTGATCCAGCTGGGCTACGGGAAGTACGCACGCCGTGTGCAGGCTTCCCTGACCGATTCGCCCAGATGTGTGGCGGTGGACGCGGTCAGCGACAAACAGCTGACCAAGGAAGTGTTGTCCTCGTTGGGCATCCCGGTACCGGAAGGGGCGATTGCCCATTCGCAACGGGAAGCGGTGGACGCGGCGGAGGAGATCGGTTTTCCTGTGGTGGTGAAGCCACTGGATGGCAATCACGGCAATGGCGTATCCACAGGGCTTCAGAATGCGTGGCAGGTGGCGGAGGCGTATGAAAAGGCGTTGAAGATCAGCCATGCGGCGCTGGTGGAAAAGCATATTGAGGGCGCAGACTACCGGGTGCTGGTGGTGGGTGGCAGGGTGTCGGCGGTGGCGGAGCGCAGGCCGCCCCAGGTGGTGGGCGATGGTCTGCATACCATCCGGACGCTTGTGGAGATCGAAAACCAGAACCCGCTCAGGGGCGAGGGTCACGCAAAGCCGCTGACCCGGATTGAGCTGGATGATACCGCCGTGCGCCTTTTGCACGAGGGCGGGCTGTCGCCCTCGTCGGTGCCCGCGGAAGGTACGCGCATTGTGCTGCGAAGAAACGCGAACCTGTCGACGGGCGGCACCGCCCGGGCGATTCAGGACATTCACCCTCAAAATGCCGAATTTGCAATCCGTGCCGCAAATGCGCTGGGGCTGGACGTGGCGGGCATTGACCTGTGCACGAAGGACATCGC
>JAEVZE010000425.1 GCA_023392395.1 Bacillota bacterium | reverse complement strand
CCCCCGTGCTCTTACTTCACCGACTTGGCCTTGAAGGAATCGATCACGGCGGGGTCATCGGTCACTTCGATGGAGAAGTTGAATTCACGGGATGCGCCCGCGGCCAGCATTGGCAGATCGCCCGCGGCACGCGCAGCGGCCCGGCCCATAACGCCCGCCGTCGTGGGCTCAAGGCCCAGCGCGTAGTCGCCCGCATGCATGCACTTCCACTGGCACAGTAGCGGCAGCACTTCGGCATCGTAGCGCACGATGGCCGCGATGCCGAGCTTGGGGTTATGCAGCATGGCAAACGCCTCGCCCTCCGGCTCGGTGTGGAAGAAGCACTCCTCCGGCCGCCCGACGCCCGGCTCCTCGATCAGGTTGTACTTATGGAAGTTGGCCTTTGCAATGTCGTCCCTCGGCGCTACCTTCTTCGAATTCGCGTAGACCCTCGCGCCGTCGTCCAGCAGCGGATAGCCGAAATTGATGTGGTAGACCATCATCACCGGCTGCTCCGCAAATCCCTGGTTCTCCACCACGTCCTTGACGCGGATGATGTTGCGCTCGGTCTCCACGATCATCTCGCGGTGCAGGAGCATGTTCGCGCCGAACACGCTGGACTCGCGTACGCTGCCCGCAAAGCGCAGTTTCTTCTCGTCGCCGTCATAGAAGCTTTCAGCGCACACGCCCTGCGCCGGGGTGTTGTTAAAAGGCCCGTGCAGGCCCAGTTTCTGGCCCTCGTCCTCGCAGGCCGCGCCCGAGTAGGTGATGCCGCAGGTGGTGAGCAGCCCCGCGTAGAACTGCTTGAGGAAGCCCAGCGCACCGTCCTCCTGATAGAGCGCCGGGGAGCGCATGCCCGTGACGGACGCAAAGCCGAGCGACACGCCGTTGAACGACGAATAGGGAATGTCCAGGCCGCGATCGGCCGCGACGGTCAGCGCCAGGCCCTTGCCGTTCTTCGCGCGAAACGCCTTCACGCCCCGGGCCGGGCCGTCGTTGTAGGTAAACGACGAGATGCCGCACAGCGAATTGAGGTTTCCGACATACTTTCGAAGCTCGAATTCCTGACTTTTCTTCAATTTTACGCGCCTCCCGTTTTCCATTTATGCCGCTCAATTATATCTCCCCGGAGGGGAGACTGTCAATCTTTACAGAATCGCGCGGCTGTGATCTTTATGGCGTTGAAAAATCTCTGGGATTTTTCAACGCATGGGGGAAGCGCTGCGTGCGCCTGAAATTCTGAGGAATTTCCGTGCGGCGCACTGACGAAAGCTATTGTTGCGGCCCCCGGTGTTCGCACTGGGGGCCGCAACACGTTTCCGGCGCGCGGGTCGCCGGATGACCGGGTCTGTCAATGGCCCGGGACTGCAATCTTTACAGATTCGTGCGGCTGTGATATTCTATTTTGTGAGGTGAGTCTATTGACCGGTCGCGTCCGGGGTTTCTTCTCTGTGCTGGCCCGAAATTGGTCGGCGGCGCTGCTCTTTACGCTGGGCTTGGGGTTGATCGCCGTTGGCGTCGCCCGCGGCGAGGTGGCCGAGGTGTTCCAAAAGGCGGCGCGCATCTGTCTGGAGTGCATCGGCCTTGGCTAGACGCAGGGACAACCGAACCATCTTTCAGCTCGCGTGGGCGGCATTGACCAACGGATACGCGCTCGGGTACGTGCAGGGGCGCATCTTCACCGGCTGGTCCAAGTCGATCTGCCTGCCCGGGCTCAATTGCTATACCTGTCCGGGCGCGCTGGGCGCGTGCCCGATCGGCGCATTGCAGGCTGTCTTGAGCGGGCCGGGCAACAACTGGTTCTCCTTTTACGTGGTGGGCTTTTTATTGTGCATGGGCAGCGTGTTCGGCCGCTTCATCTGCGGCTGGGCCTGCCCGTTCGGCCTGCTGCAGGATTTGATCTACAAGATCCCCTTGCCCAAGAAGTGGAAGCGCAAGAACCTTCCCGGCCACAGGCGGCTGGTATGGGTCAAGTACGCCGTGCTGATCCTGTTTGTCATCCTGGGCCCGCTGCTCCTGGTCGATCAATTCGGGCTGGGCAGCCCGCAGTTCTGCAAGTGGATCTGCCCGTCGGGCACAGTGGCCGGGGGTCTTCTGCTCTCGGCCAACCAGGCGCTTCGCCCATTGATTGACCTCCAATTTCTCTGGAAGATCGCCCTCGCGCTGGTCATTCTCGTCGGCGCGCTGGTGTATTACCGCCCGTTTTGCAAATACTTATGCCCGCTGGGCGCGGTGTACGCGCCGTTCAACCGGGTGGCGTTATTGCGCTATACGGTGGAGGATCCGCACGCCTGCACCCGATGCGGCGCGTGCGAGAAGGTCTGCAAGATGGGTGTGGATCCACAAAAGAACCCCAACAGCCCGGAGTGCATCCGCTGTGGCGACTGCGCGCGCGTTTGCCCGACGCACGCCATCGCCCGTGTAAAGCTTCGGCAATCGACTGGAGGAAATATTCGTGCTGACCGACATTGAGATCGCCCAGGCGGCGCATCCGCTTGCGATTGGAGAAATCGCCCGGGAAGCGGGCATCGATGCGAAGTTTGTGGAGCCCTACGGCCGCGGCAAGGCCAAGATCGACCTGGAATTCCTGAGGGAGAGCGAAAAGCCCGACGGAAAGCTGATCCTGGTCACCGCCATCACGCCCACCCCCGCCGGGGAGGGCAAGACGACGACCACTGTGGGCCTTGCCGACGCGCTCCGGCGCACCGGACGCAGGGCGGTGGTGGCGCTGCGAGAGCCGTCGCTAGGCCCGGTGTTTGGCGTCAAGGGCGGCGCGGCGGGCGGCGGATACGCGCAGGTGGTCCCGATGGAGGACATCAACCTGCACTTCACCGGCGACTTCCACGCCATCGGCGCGGCCAACAATCTCCTAGCCGCGATGCTGGACAACCATATCTATCAGGGGAACGCACTGGGCATCGACCCCCGGCGCATCGCCTGGCGGCGCTGCGTGGACATGAACGACCGGCAATTGCGCAATGTGGTGGACGGCCTGGGTGGGCGCGTCAACGGCGTGCCCCGGGAGGACGGCTACGACATCACCGTGGCCTCGGAGGTCATGGCGGCGCTGTGTCTGGCCTCCGGCATGAACGACCTCAAGGCGCGCCTGGGCCGCATGATCGTGGGCTACACCTACGAGGAGAAGCCGGTCACGGCCGGCGATCTCAAGGCGGAGGGCGCGATGGCGGCGCTTTTGCGCGACGCGCTCAACCCCAACCTGGTGCAGACGCTGGAGCACACGCCCGCCTTCATCCACGGTGGCCCGTTCGCCAACATCGCCCACGGCTGCAATTCCGTGCTGGCCACCCGCATGGCGCTTAAGTGCGGCGACTACGTGGTCACCGAGGCGGGCTTCGGCGCGGACCTTGGCGCAGAGAAATTCCTGGACATCAAGTGCCGCGCGTCGGGGCTGACGCCGGACGCGGCGGTGCTGGTAGCCACCGTCCGTGCGCTCAAGATGCACGGCGGCGTGCCCAAGGACCGCCTGTCTGAGGAGAACCTCGAAGCGCTGGCGGCAGGCTTTGGCAACCTGACCCGGCATGCCCGGAACCTGAAAGAGGTGTTCGGCCTGCCGGTGGTCGTGGCGATCAACCGCTTTCCGGCGGATACCCAGGCGGAGCTAGCGCTGGTCCGCGAAAAGTGTCAGGCGCTGAATCTCCCTGTGGCGCTCAGCGAGGTGTGGGAAAAGGGCGGCGAGGGCGGCGTTGAGCTTGCCGAGCTGGTCGCGTCCCAGTGCGGCGGGGCGCTCAACTACTGCTACGAACTGGATCAGCCCATCGAGGCTAAGATCACGGCGATCGTTAAGCGCCTCTACGGCGGCGTTCGGGCGGACATGAGCCCGGAGGCCAAAAAGCAGGCGAAGAAGCTGACCGAATTGGGCTTTGGCAATCTTCCGGTCTGCATGGCGAAGACGCAGTACAGCTTTTCCGACAAGCCGAACCTCTTGGGCGCGCCGGAAGGCTTTGAGGTGTCGGTCAAGCAGCTCAAAGTTTCGGCCGGCGCGGGCTTCATCGTGGCGCTGACCGGCGACATCATGAC
>JAEVZE010000320.1 GCA_023392395.1 Bacillota bacterium | reverse complement strand
GCTTGACGCGGGGCGCTACCCGCCGCTGTCCGACGTCACACTGTCCAATCCATTGACCGCAAAGGTGCGGGATTTCGTGGAATCCGCGCCCCATATTCAGCTTTGGTACGACCAGTGGCTTCCAGCGAAGCTGGCCGAGGCCCATAAGGACATCTGCCGCAAGGTGTTTGCCGGCGGCATGACCGCGGAGGAAGCCGCCGGGGCCTTGGAAGAGGCGGGCGTTTCTTACTATGCTTCCATTTTCTAAGCCATCCGGCAAGAAGGGATGGCGGCGGCTGACGCTGCGCTCCCAGTTGATCCTGGTCACCTCGCTACTCAGCGCGGTGGCGGCCATCTGCTCGGGCGTGCTTTGCTATCAGCTGCAGCGCCACGCGCTGTACGAGCGGGCGGGCGAGTTGATCGCGGGCCGGGCGGAGCAGGCGTCGCAGAACATCGCCAACTACTTTGAGGACCTGCGTGAGAGCGCGCTGTTTTTGGCGGCGGACGATCGGGTGCAGAGCTACCTGCTGGCCGGGGACGACCGGGATGAATGGGACGCCAAGACCACGGCGCTCTTGGACAGCGCGTACAGCGCGCTCAACAACACCGTCAGCCTCCGGGGCGACCTGGCCTACGCGTACATTATTAAAGAGAAAAATGGCAAGCTGCTCTACATCGGGCCGCCAAAGGCCAGTTTATCGCTGAACGAGGGCGCGCTGCCGGGACCTACGGACGGCGCCACGCTGACAGGGCCGGTCAAAAACCCCATCGCAAACGACGGTAGCTACGTCTTTCTCATCTGGCAGCAAATCTTCGACATCTACCAGGTACGCAGCCGCCTGGGTTCCCTGTGCTTCGCCGCACCCGAGCGGGTGCTGGCCCAGAGCTACCTGCTCAGCACCGGAAACGACGCGCTGTCGCTGAGCGTGGTGGACGGAAACGGCCGCGTCGTGTCCGACCCGAACCCCGAGCGCGTGATGCAGGAACTGAATTGGTTTTCCAAGGTTTCCTCTGACGGCACTGCCTCCATCGGCGGCGAGCTGGTGGTGCGCGCCGCCATCCAGGGTACGGACCTTTACGTGGCCGGGGCGATTTCCGAGCGCGCGCTGGCGGCGGACAGCGCCTACATCATGACGCTGGTGGCGTTCATCATCGTGGGCGCCATCGCGGCGTGCGTCCTGACTTCCATCATCATGAGCCGCCGCATCACCGCTCCATTTCGCACGTTGACCGAGCGCATGGCGCGGGTCTCCGGCGGCGACTTTGAAAGCCCCGTGGATCTCACCGCCTATGGTGGCGAATACGTGCGCATGGCGGACGGCTACAACGCGATGATCGGCCAAATCGGAAAGCTGATGGTCTCTGTCCGTGAAAAGGAGCGATTGCTTGCAGACAGCGAGCTCAAGATGCTCAAAGCCCAGATCAATCCGCATTTCCTCTACAATACGCTGGATTCCATCCATTGGCTGGCCGCGATGAACGATCAGCAGGAGATTTCCACGATGGTCAAGGCGCTGGCCGACTTCTACCGCATATGCCTGGGCAGCGCCCATGAGCGCATCAAGCTGGGCGATGAACTGAAGCACGCCTCCAGCTACCTGACGATCCAGAAGATCCGCTATTCCGACGTGGTGGAGAGCCATGTGGAGGCTTCGCCCGAGGACATGGCGCTGATGGTGCCCAGCATGATCCTGCAGCCGCTGATTGAGAACGCCATCTACCACGGCCTGAAGGGCGGAGGGTACCGGGGGACCATCGCCATCCGGGAGTACCGCGAGGGCGGCGACCTGTATCTTGAGGTCAAGGACGACGGCCGGGGCATGAGCGAAGATGATATAGAAGCGATGAACCGCTCCCTGCTGCTGGGCGAGCGCGACAGCCACGGCGTGGGCAACGTGCACCGACGGATCGAGCTGATCTGCGGGCCGGAATACGGTCTGAAATACATGAAAAACGCCGACGGCGGGCTGTGCGTCATCGTACACCTGCCGGCCACCGAAGTGGAAACGTAAGGAGGGCGACGATGTACTGCGCTTTGATCGTTGACGACGAATCAATCATCCGGCGGGGGCTCAGGTGCATGATCCCCTGGCCTTCGCTGGGCTTTACCGAGGTGCGGGAGGCGGCCAACGCCGAAGCCGCGCTGCGCATCACCGAGGAGACCCGGGTGGATCTGATCATCACCGACATCTGCATGCCGGGCATGGATGGGCTGGAGATGACGCGCAGGCTCATGGCGCTGCAGCCAGGCATTCGCATCGTAGTGGTGACCGGCTACGACAACTTCCAGTACGCGCAGCGCTGCTGCGCGCTGGGGGTGAAGCACCTTCTGATCAAGCCGGTGGACGAATCGGAATTGACGCGGCTGATCGCGGCACTGGTGGAGGAAATGCGCTCCGAAGGCAGCCCAGGCGCGCGGGAGCAGGAGGCCAGGCGGCGCGCCGAATTGTCCCAGCGGATGCTGCTGGAGTCGCTTTTGAGCAAACTCGCGAAAGGCGTTTGTTCCAGGGATGACCTTTTGACCATCCAGAACCTCTCCGGCATTGGCGAACAGGAAAAGGTCTGTGCGCTGCTCCTGCGCCCGGCCATCGAATTGTCC
>JAEVZE010000069.1 GCA_023392395.1 Bacillota bacterium | reverse complement strand
GGCGATGAAAATCCGCTTCGCGGCTTTTCATCGCGAAGGAGGAACTGCGTGAGCTTGAAATTCTCACGAATTTCCGGACGGCTCACTGACATAAGGAATTGTTTTCTCCACCAGTTTGCGAACTGGTTGCGAAAACCGGTTCCGCCGCGCAGGTCGCCGGAACCGGTTTGAAGGGCGGGGGCTGCCCGCAGGCAAAAATCCAACATGCAGCGCTTTGTGACCCCGCGAAGGGAGGGATTTCTACGAAACCATCCATTGGACGCTACGTCGGCAGCATCGTGCTGATTCTGCTGGTCTTTGCGGTCGTCTTCTTCAAGATGTACGACATGCTGGTCGCCAGCGGCGAATCCTATGCTCAGCAGGCCGCCAGCAAGACCACCCGGTCCATCACGCTGACGGGCATGCGCGGCACCATCTACGATTCCAACATGACCCCGCTGGCCTACGACAAGCGGTCCTACAACGTTCAGTTCTACCGCGATCCGACGCTCTCCTCCGATGAAAACCGCGCGGAGTACACGAATGCCATCCTGGACGCGATCCGTCTGATCGAATCCAACGGCAAAAAGACCATCACCGGCTTCTGGCTGGAAAAGGGCGCCGACGGCGCCTGGCACTTCAACACCGGCACCGACAACCCGACCGCCGCCGCCAAGCGCGAGGAACAGTGGCGCGCCAACTTCTACCTGACGGGCGTGCCGGAGGACCAGCTGTTTCAAAAACTGTGCGAAAACTACGCCATCCCCGACATTTCCGACGAGGAAAAGGTCAAGGTGCTGACCGTCTGGCAGCAGTCGCGCATGTACAACTACCTGTCCCAGCCGGTCACCATCGCCTACAACGTGGACTTTGAAACGGTCTCCGAGATCGAGGTCCGCGCCAATGACCTGCCCGGCATTACCATCGCCGAGAGCTCCACCCGCGTCTACCCCAAAAAGACGCTGGCTGCCCACACCATCGGCTATATCGCCAAGATCTCCGGCGATGAGGCAATGGAGGCCTATAAGGAAAAGGGCTACGCCAACGATGCGCTGGTGGGCCAGACCGGCATCGAATACTCCATGGAGGATCAGCTGACCCCCTACATCACCTACCGGCAGGGCAAGCGGGTGGTAGAGGTCAACAACCGCGGCAAAATCATCCGCGAGATCTCCTACCAGGCCCCGCTGGACGGCAACGACGCGATCCTGACCATCGATACGCAGCTGCAGGCGGTCATGGAGGAGAACCTGGAGAAGAACATCAACTACATCCGCGCCGAACAGGACGCGTTGGTCAAGAGCTACGCCTGGAAAAAGGCCAACCAGGAGGAGCTGAGGAAGTACGCAGCCGCCGGCAAGGAAGTACAGACCGCCCAGACCGGCGCGATGATCGCCATTGATCCGCACACCGGCAAGGTACTGGCCATGGCCAGCTACCCGGGGTTTGACCTTTCCATGTTCTCCGAGGGCGTCGACCCCGCCGTGTGGAACGAACTGGTCTCCGACGCCCGGAACCCGCTGTACAACCGCGTGGTGTCCACCCGCGACACGCCCGGTTCGATCTTCAAGCTCGTCACCGCGCTGGGCTCGCTGATGGAAGGCAAGCTGACGCTGGACGAGGAGATCACCGACAAGGGCCCCTTCAAGGGCACTGACCTTTCCTATCAGCCCAGCTGCTGGATCTCCCCGGGTCAGCGCTACAAGCATGCCAACCAGACGGTGATCGACGGCATCAAGAACAGCTGCAACTACTTCTTCTTCACCGTCGGCTACCGGATGGGTTCCGAAAAGCTGACCAAGTGGGCGGCCCTCCTGGGCCTGACCAGCCGCACCGGCATCGAGTTGCCCAACGAGTCCACCAGCTTCGTCGGCAACCAGTTGATGCTCTACGACTCCGACCGCGCCATCGACAAGCAGTACACCTCCAAGCCCATCTACTCCGCCTACATGATCAAGAAGGCCTTGAAGCGCATCGGTGACGACCGCGGCATCGAGTACGATGAAGAGCGCACGGATCAGGTGACCAAGCAACTGCTCGACGTGGTCACCACGGAGGGAGACAAGAGCACCTGGCCAGGCAAGATCCAGAAGATCCTGCTGGAGGAGATGAACCTGCCCAGCCGCTATATTTCCAACCACTTTCTGGTCAACGAATTCTATTACTATATCAACGACCTGCGCTGGACCTCCAACGAAACCATCATGGCGGCCATCGGCCAGTCCATTACCCAGGTGACCCCGGCGGCGATCGCCAGGTACGTGGCGGCCATCTGTAACGGCGGCACCGTTTACGACCTGCACGTGCTGGACAAGGTAGTTTCGCCCAGCGGCAATGTGATCCTGGAGAAGGAGCCCACCGTGGTCAACCACATCTCCGGCGCGAAGAGCTATCTGGCCGCCATCCAGGAGGGCATGAAGGAAGTGACCTCGGTCGAGAACGACGGTACCGCCGCCAGTTACTTCTCCAAGTCCAACGCATACATCGCTGCCAAGACCGGTACCGCCCAAAGGACCAACCTGGACGTGGAAAACAATTCCTGGCTGGTGGCCTACGCGCCCTACAACGCCGACCCTGAGATCGTGGTCATCTCCTACATCCAGAACGGCTATGCGGGCGCAAAGTCGGCCCCCGGCGTCATCAGGACCATCGAATACTATCTGAACAGTCTGAAAAAGACCGATACAGCCACCGTCGCACAGGCGGACCGGCTGGCCGAGTGACGGGGGCCGGGGATGGGACAGACGCTGGTAATCACCTCCGGCAAGGGCGGGTCGGGCAAGTCCACCATTGCGCTGGGCTTGGGCGCGGCGCTGGCCGCATCCGGAAAGAGCTGCGTGCTGGTGGACATGGACATGGGCATGCGTTCGCTGGACATCCTGTGCGGGCTTGAAAACCGCATCGTCTACGACTTGGCCGACGTGGCCGACGGCATCTGCCGGGTCAAGCAGGCCATCGTGAAGCACCCGTCGGTCGCTGGGTTGTCGCTGATCAGCGCGGCGCAGACCCGGGGCAGCGACGCCTTATCGCCCCAGAGGTCCCGCGAGGTAATGGATGAACTCAAGGAGCGCTTCGATCTGGTGCTGATCGACTGCCCGGCGGGCGTGGGCCGCGGCTTCCGCAACGCCGCATCCGGCGCGGACCGCGCGCTGATCGTATCGCTGATGGATCCTGTGTCTCTCCGGGACGCCGAGCGGGTCGCCGGCCTCCTGGAGCGGTGCGACATCCTCCGGCCCGAGCTGGCGTTCAACCGCGTCCAGCCCGCAAAAGGGCGCGGGGGCGCGCACATCCCGCTGGAATACGCCGAGCGGCTGAACCTGCCGTTGATCGGGCTCATCCCGGAAGAGCCGGCGATTAACAGCGCTCCGCCCGAGAGGCCCGTTGCGCTGGGCAACAGCCCGGCCGGGCGCGCAATCCGGGAACTGTCTCGCCGCTTGATGGGCGAGGGCCTGCCGCTCGTACCCCTGAAGCGCGAGCGGCTGATCAAACGCATAGCGAGGGCGATTGCACAATGACGGCAAGAGGAATTCCCCAGGCGCAGGGAGCGGCCGCGCAGCATCGCTTCAAGCGCATCGCAAAGCTCATCCAGGCCAACCGGTTCAACACGCATATGATGCGTTCGTTCGACTGGCCGTTTTTCATTCTGGTCATGGCCATCGCGCTGTTCGGGGTGGTCTGCATCTTCAGCGCCACCGCCACGCCCACCGAAACGCAGCCCACGTCGGTGATGCAGATGCTGTCCACCCAGCCCACCAGCTACGCCCGGCTTCAGATCATGTGGATCATGGCGGGCCTGATGCTGATGGCGGCCATGGTCTATCTGGATTACGAGCGCCTTTCACAATGGGCCAACCTGATCTACTGGGCGAACATCGCGCTGCTCTTCGTGGTGCTGTTCATGGAGAAAGGCCGCGGCAACATGGCGGGCTGGTTCCGCTGGGGCACGGACGCCAACCGCACCTTGCAGCCCGCGGAGTTCGGCAAACTGGCCATCATCGTCGCGCTGGCCAAGCTGTTCTCGGGAAGGCAGAAGCCCATCACCACCGTGGCGGAATTGGTGCCGGTGCTGGTCTACGTAGGCCTGCCGCTGGTTCTGATCGTGCTGCAGCCCGACGTGGGCACGGCGCTGGTGTACATGGTCATCTTCGCGGTCATGCTGTTCGCGTCGGGCACAAACTATAAACTGATCATCGGCATGATCTGCGTGGCGGTGCTTTTGATGGTGCCGGTGTGGTACTTCATGAACACGGCCGACAGCAGCTTCCGCGCCAACCGCATCCGCGTGTGGCTGGACCCGACGCTGGACACCTCCGGTGCGGGCATGCAGATGAGTAACGCCCGTATCGCGCTGGGCTCGGGCGGCCTCAAGGGCAAGGGATTGTTCTCGGTGGGCAGCTTTGCCTCGCTGAACTACATCCCCGATGATCACACCGACTTCATCTTCGCCATCGTCTGCGAGACGTTCGGCTTCATCGGCGCGGCGGTGCTGGTGGGCGCGATGGTCCTGATGCTGCTTCGAATGGTGTTCATGAGTATGCGCGCCGCCGACGCCTTCGGCTCCTACGTGATCCTGGGCGTGATGGCGATGATGGCGTTCCACATCGTCGAGAACATCGGCATGGTGGTTGGGCTGCTCCCGGTCACGGGCATCCCGCTGCCGTTCATCAGCTACGGCGGGTCGAACCTTCTGACCAACATGATGGGCCTGGGTATTGTGTTGGGCATCGCGATGCGGTCCAAAGACCGAACTAGAATCGCGAGGCCGCGCATGACCGCGCGATTGTAGCGCCCGGCGCCCAGCTCGCTTCGCATTTTCTATGAAGCGGCCGGTTCGCGGGTGCGGGCTGGCCGCCGAGTTGTAGCCGAGCGCTTTACCCCGGTAGTACGGAAAACTCCGCCTGCAGAACGCGCATCTCATCTGCTGGGCCAAAGCGCGTTAGCGATCATGACAACATGGGAGGGGAAACGCTTGATCACCGCCGTCGGACTGAATCTTTCGATTGACCGCACCATAGAGATTTCGCGTCTGGTACCCTACGGCACCAACCGCGCGCTGTCCACCCGATCGGACCCGGGCGGAAAGGCCGTCAACGTCGCGCTGATGGCCGCCCGGCTGGGCGCAAAGGCGGCGATCACCGGTTTCATGCGCGTTGAGAACGAGGCGTTTTTCGCGGAAAAGCTGATTGCGGGCGGCGTCGAGGCGGATTTTGCGATGCTCCAAGGCTCGATGCGCGTCAACATGAAGGTGCTGGATCGGGAGGCGGGCGCGGTGACCGAGTTCAACGAGTCCGGTGCTCCGGTCACCCCGGAAGACCTGGAAAGCCTCGTGGAACGGGTTCGGCGGCACGCGGCGAAAGGCGGCTGGCTGGTGCTGACCGGCTCCTTGCCCCCCGGCTGCCCCAAGGAATTCTACCTGCGCCTGATCCGGGCCGCGGGAAACTGCCGCGTGGCACTGGACGCCGACGGCGAAGCGCTGGCCCTGGCGATCGAGGGCAAGCCTAATTTAATTAAGCCCAACCGGCGGGAGCTGGAGGGGCTGCTTGGGCGGCCGATGGAGACGATCGACGACGTGCGCAAGGGCGCGCTGGATTTGATCGAACGGGGTGTGGAGATCATCGTAGTGTCGCTGGGCGACAAGGGCGCGCTGGCGGTGAGTGGCGGCGAATGCTTGTTCGCGGAGCCGCCTGAGGTGGCCGTCCGGTCGACGGTGGGCGCGGGCGACTCGATGGTGGCGGGCCTCACGGTGGCGCTGGAGGCCGGAAAGTCGCTTGAAGACGCGCTTCGCACGGCGGTCGCGGCGGCTGGAGCGGCGGTGGCGACCCCCGGCACACAGGCGGCACCGCTGGACGTGTTCCAGCATATCTATAAAACAATAAAAATTCAGAAGGTGATGTAAATGACGGGCGTTGCGATCATGGGGTGCGGCACGGTTGGCTCGGGCGCGATGAAGATGCTGACGGACAACGCGGAGTCCATTTCTCGCGCGGCGGGACGCGAGGTAAAACTGAAATACGTCCTGGACGTCAGGCCTGTGGCTGTACCCTCCGGCGTCACGCAGGCGACGCTGGACGAGGCGCTCGCCGACGTCGAGACGCGGATTTTTGTCGAATCCATCGGCGGCTGCGGCGTCGCCTACGAAATGACCCGGCGCGCGCTTTCTGCCGGGCGGCATGTGGTGACTTCCAACAAGGAACTGGTGGCGGAACGCGGCGATGAACTAAACGCGTTGGCCGCCCAAAACGGCGTCATGTACCGCTACGAGGCTTCGGTGGGCGGCGGCGTGCCGGTGATCCGGCCGCTCAACACCTGCCTTGCGGGCAACCGCATCCTGGCGATCTCCGGCATCGTCAACGGCAGCACCAACTATCTGTTGACCCGGATGGAGAAGGCGGGCCTCAGCTTCCCGGCGGCGCTGGGCGAGGCCAAGCTTTTGGGTTATGTTGAGGGTAACCCGGACGCGGACCTGGAGGGCTGGGATGCCCGCAGGAAGCTTGCGATCCTGGCCAACACCGCCTTCGGCGCGAAGCTCTCGGACGACAAGAAGATCCCGACCACCGGCATCAAATCGATCACCGAGGCGGATTTTGAGCGCGCCCATGAACTGGGCGGCACGATCAAGCTGATCGCCCACGCGCGGCGCGTTGAAGACGGCTGGACGGGCTGGGTCGCCCCGGCGTTCGTGCCTGCGGGCCACATGCTCTACGGCGTGGGCGACGTGTTCAACGGCATGCTGGTGAACGGAGACTTCGTTGGCGACGTGATGTTCTACGGCCGCGGCGCGGGCTCTCTGCCCACCGCTAGCGCCATCGCCGGCGACATCATCGAGATCGCCCGGGCGATCGACCGGCCATCGCTGGCTCCCGCTTGGGAAGCCTTGCCGGAATTCATCCCGGAATC
>JAEVZE010000068.1 GCA_023392395.1 Bacillota bacterium | reverse complement strand
CATCTGCTCGGCGCACACCGCGCCGGTCTTGTCGATGTCCGCCCAGTCGATGAACACCCAGTCTCCGGGCCGCCCAGTGAGGAAGCCGTCCCGGTCCAATTGATCCAGGCAGTACCGGAGCAGCGTCTTTAGCCTGGGCCATATGAACCGCACGAACTCCAGGTCGCCTGTGAAAAAGTGGTAGTCGCCCACCCCAATGATCCAGAACAGAGAATAGTCCAGAATGGTGTTCAGGTGCTGCTCCACCGGATCGCGGCCTCTGAGCGCGATCATCGTGCGCTTGACGATCTCTTGGTCTCCAAAAAGATAATAGCTGACCAGGTAGCTCTGGTAGGCGTCGCCCGACCAGATCCAGCGGTCCCGCTTGATGCCGTCCAGGAAGAACTCCCGGCTGTTCAGATGGAAGGTGTAGGCCGCGGCGTCCCAGATACGGTTGAGTTTCTCGTCCGAACAGCGGAATGCGCCGCGGAAGGGCAGCGGCAGGTATTCATAGTCGGCGGACAGCGCATAGGCGCGTTCTGCGTCCGGGACGAACACGTACCGGAACGCCCGCGCGGGCAGTGCGCATTGGGTGACGCCCTCCGGCACGCATCCGGTCAGGTAGCAAAACTCGGTGTCCAGCGCCTCCCGCTCGGATTCTCCGTAGTATACCTGTATGGCCTCGCCGGGCCGAATGTCCTCAAAGATCAGCTTGGCGAAGGTCTCCCGGCCGAAATCCCACAGCGTGCCGCCGCCAATGTTTCTTCGGGAAACGGGGGCGATGCGCTCGTATTGGAATTTGAACTCCTCGGGGTCATCTTCCTCGGAAGCGTACATGCCGCTGAACCCGGCGGGCGTCCACTGGTTCACCAAGTGGTCGGCCAACCAGCCCTCGCCGCTGTCAAAGGGCGCGCCTTCAACGTAGGCGCAGGGCAGGCCCTCCGGCCGGGCGCAGATCACTTCCACCGTATGCGCGCCAGGGCTCAGCGGGATCCAGACGCCGAAGGGGTGCCGCTTCCCGTCCACCGCCAGGTGGCCTACGCCCCGGGCCAGCGCCCGCACGCGGCCGGGCGCGCTCAGTTCGGCGGTCCTTCGGAACCTGACGTTCTTCCAGCAGTCGTCCATGCGCCAGTAGGCGGGCCACTGGTAGTCCCGCTGCTCCCGCCGGCAGTTGAGCTTGAGCGCGTGTCGGATTTCAAAGTCGCCGGGGTACCAGATCCAGTGGGGCATGAGGGTTCCCATCCTTTCGCGGCCCGCGAGCCGGGGCGGGGCAGCACTGGCGAGTTGTTTTATCCATGATACTGCGGCGCGTGTGTCTGGTCAACGAATATTTTACGATCCGCCCTTCCAGGGATTGGGGTTTGGCCGTCACTTAACGCAAAAATACCGTTGGATTTGCGCCCGCGCGATGGTATAATGCGATGGTGTATCCACCCCCCCGCCCGCGGCGGCTGCCGCCCATCCCCAACCACTACGAGCGAAGAGGAATCATAATGAACCAATTGGGTCAGATCAAACGAATTCTGCTGGGCAGAGAGCTGCGCAATGACCGGCTGTCCCACGAAAAGATGGCGAGGCTCTGGGGTCTTCCGGTCCTGTCCAGTGACGCGCTGTCTTCAGTTGCCTACGCGGTCGAAGAAATCCTGATGGCGTTGGTACCTGTACTGGGTTTTGCAGCCACCCAATACGTGGGATTGGTCAGCATACCAATCCTTGGGCTATTGGTGGTGCTGGTGATTTCCTATTCCCAGATCATCAAGAACTACCCCAACGGCGGTGGTTCCTACATCGTCTCCAAGACGAATTTCGGCCGCGGCCCGGCCGTCCTGGCCGCGGCCTGCCTGATGGTGGACTACATCATGACGGTCGCCGTCTCGATCTCCTCGTCCACAGCGGCCATCGCGTCAGCGTTCCCGGCCCTGCATGGGTTCAAAGTGGTGATCTCGCTGGCGTGCATCGCGCTGATCACGCTGGTCAACCTGCGCGGCCTCAGCGAGTCCTCCAAGATCTTCGGCGTGCCCACCTACGCGTTCATTTTCACGATGGGCGCGCTGATCGTGGTGGGCGTCGTGCGCCTGATCGGGGGGAACCTGCCGCCCATCGAGTACTCCGCCGCCCAGCAGGCCGCGCTGCCCGCGCAGACGATGTCGGGTATCACGGTGTTCCTGTTCCTGAAGGCGTTTTCCTCGGGCTGCTCGGCGCTGTCCGGCGTGGAGGCGGTCTCAAACGGCATCCCCAACTTCCGGGAGCCTGCCCAGCGCAACGCGCGGGATGTGCTGTTTATGCTGGGCGGGATTTCGCTGGTCCTGTTTGGCGGCGCGAGCCTCCTGGCGGCGCACCTGAAGGTCATGCCGCTGGAGGGCAATACCATCATGTCCCAGCTGGGCACCGCCGTGTTTGGACGCGGCTTCATGTACTACGCGCTGCAGTTCACCACGTCGCTGATCCTGATCCTGGCGGCCAACACCGCCTACAGCGACCTGCCTCTGCTCCTCTCGATCCTGTCCAAGGACCACTACATGCCCCATCAGTTCGGGCAGCGCGGCACGAAGCTGAGCTTCTCCAACGGTATCATGTTCATCTTCTTCGCGACGGGGCTGCTGGTCATCGTCTTCAACGCCGACACTCACAAGCTGATTCCGTTCTACGCGGTGGGCGTATTCCTGTCCTTTACGCTGTCCCAGGCGGGCATCCTCACCCATTGGTTCAAGGAGAAGGCGGCCGGCTGGCAGCTCAAGGCGATCGTCAATGGCATCGGTGCGCTGGTCACCGGCGTGGGTACAGTGGTCGTGTTTACGACCAAGTTCCACGAGGGCGCGTGGTTCCTTTTGATCGTGGTGCCCTCGATCATGTGGTTCATGTCGACCACACACCGGCACTACGAGCGGTTCTTTCAGGAAATCAGCCTGGAGGGTTACGACTACCACTTTCCGGGCGCGCACGGCAGCGAGAAGGTACCCTGCGTGGTGCTGGTTCACAACCTCAACCGCGCCTCGCTCAAGACGCTGGGCTGTGCGCTGGAGATTTCCTCCGCCGTGACGCCGGTGCACATCTCTACCACGCCCCATCACACCGCCAAGCTGATCGAGCAGTGGGAGGAGCTGAAAATCCCGCTCCCGCTGACGGTGCTGGACGCGCCCTACCGCCAGATCATGCCGCCGCTGGAGGAGTACCTGAGCCAGCGGGAGAAAGACATCGGCAAGGGCCAGATGCTAACGGTGGTTTTGACCAAGTTCGTGGGCAGCGGCTGGCGGGACGCCATCTACCACAACCAGACCACCTTCTTCATCGAACGAAACCTGGTGCGCCACCGCAACATCGCAACCGTGCTGGTGCCCTACCTGTACAACACGCCCGGCGGATGGGCGGGCAGCCCGAGCTCCGGCTCCTGATCAAAGGGGAGATCGCCCCGGCCTTTTCGCGAAGGCTGGGGCGAAAGCATATCGATGGATGACCGATCCTTGCTCCGGTGCGGGCGCCGGAGACATTCAACCGATGCGAGGTGCGGCTGTGGACGAAACGAAACAGCACCGGCTGTCGCTTTTGAGCCTCTTGTTCGTCACCATGATCTGGGGTGGCGGCTTCATCGCCACGGAGTACGCGCTTCGCGTCACGCTCGACACCGCCTGGATTCTGGCGCTAAGGTTTCTTCTTGCGGCGGCGGTGCTGGGCCTGATCTTTCGGAGGAAGGTGCGCGCTTCCACCCGCTCGGACGTGGTGCACGGCGTGATCGCAGGGGCCACCCTGTTCGGTGGGTTCTACGTGCAGACAGCCGGGCAGGCGCTGACAACCGTGTCCAGCGCCGCCTTCATCACATCAACCAGCGTGGTGATGATCCCGCTGCTGATGTGGGCGATGGCCAAGCGGCGTCCGGCGGCGCGGGAAGTGCTTTTGTGCCTGACGTCGATGGGCGGCGTGCTGCTTCTGACGGTGGATTTTTCAAAGGGACTCTCCTTTTCCGCCGGGGACCTTCTCGTGCTGCTTTGCGCGGTGCTCTTCGCGCTGCACACCGCGTACGTCGGGCACTATTGCGTGAAAGATGACGCCACCGCCGTCACCTTTTGGCAGCTCATGACCGCCGGCGCGGCGGCGTTGATCGCGCTGGCGCTTCGCCGCCCGGCGATTTCCGCTTTCCAGATCATTTCCGGCGCGTGGCCGGTAATCTACCTGGGCCTGTTCTCCACCTGCCTGTGCTACCTTCTGCAGACCAGAGCGCAGCAGCACGTGCCCGCTTCCCAGGCGGGCGTGGTGATGTCAATGGAGGGCGTTTTCGGCACGCTGTATTCGCTCGCGCTGGGGTTTGAGGCGCTGCGCCTCAATATTTTGCTGGGTGGCGCGATGATCACGCTGTCGGTGGCCCTGAGCGAGCTGGGCGGGAGGCGGGCGCGGGAATAGACCCCGCCATTCCCGAAAATTCCATCAATCCAGCGAAGCGCACGAAGCGGGCGGGCAAAATGTGCAGGGATTGTAAAAAAGTCCAACGGCTTTGTGAGATGAAACGGCACGGCGGCGCTTTACAAGCGCGCGCCCGCGCCGTTATACTTTATCCATCCGAACATCATCGAGGGAGGCGGTACGGGTGGCACTTTTAAGCCGGGAGGGCGGTCGGCTGGTTCGCCAGAACGACTATGAGAAGCTGTGGATTGAGGCGTGGGGGAAGGACAGCCTGCGCGTCAGGGCGACCTGCCAGGCGGAAATGCCGCTGGAGGACTGGGCGCTGATCGCGCCGGAATCCAGCGAAGCGGAGATTACAATCGACGGCCAGACGGCGTCGATCCGAAACGGTAAGATCACGGCCAGGATCGCGGACGGCGGCTGCGTCAGCTTCTATAACCAGAAGGGCGAAAAGCTGCTGGAGGAGCAGTGGCGCACCCGCGATGACGGAGACTTCCAGATCGTCAGCGCGCTGGAGATCAAGGGCCGCGACTTTGCGCCCATCACCGGCGGCGACTACGCGCTGAACATGCGCTTTGAGCCCAATCCGGGCGAGAAGGTCTTCGGCATGGGCCAGTATCAGGACGGCTGCCTGGACAAGATGGGCTGCGTTCTGGAGCTTGCGCACCGCAACTCCCAGGCCTCCGTGCCCTTCTATGTTTCCACGAAGGGCTACGGCTTCCTCTGGAACAACCCGGCGGTGGGCCGCGTCAGCTTCGGCAAGAACATGACCGAGTGGCAGGCCAGGTCCACGAAGGCGCTGGATTACTGGATCTCCGCGGGCGATACCCCCGCCGAAATCGAGCGCGCCTATGCCGACGCCACCGGCCACAGCCCCATGATGCCCGACTACGGCATGGGCTTCTGGCAGTGCAAGCTGCGTTACCGCACCCAGGACGAGCTGCTAAACATCCTGCGCGAGCACAAAAAGCGGGGCCTGCCACTGGACGTGATCGTGGTGGACTTCTTCCACTGGCCGCTGCAGGGCGACTGGCGCTTTGATTATGACGAATTCCCGGACCCGGAGGCCATGATCCGCGAGGTCAACGAGGCGGGCGCGGAGTTGATGGTGTCCATCTGGCCGTTCGTGGATACCCGAAGCGAAAACTACAAGGAGATGCTGGAGAAGGGGTACCTGGCCCGAAGCGAACGGGGCGTAAGGTATTCGATGGACTTCTGCGGCAACACCATTCCCTTTGACGCCACCAACCCCGGCGCGCGGGACTTCGTGTGGTCGGTCGCCAAGCGCAACTACTTTGACAAGGGCGTGCGTGTGTTCTGGCTGGACGAGGCCGAGCCGGAGTGCAAGATTTACGACTTCGACCACTACCGCTATCACCTGGGGTCGGTTCTACAGGTGGGCAACGTCTACCCGGCGCTCTACGCCAAGACATTCTACGACGGCATGAGGGCGGCGGGCATGGAAAATCCGCTGAACCTACTGCGCTGCGCGTGGGCGGGTTCCCAGCGCTACGGCGCGCTGGTGTGGTCGGGCGACATCGACACCACATTCCGCACGCTGCGTGAGCAGTTCGCCATCGGCCTTTCGATGGCGATGGCGGGCATCCCCTGGTGGACCACCGACATCGGCGGCTTCCACGGCGGCGATCAGAACGACCCGGCCTACCGGGAGCTGCTCGTTCGCTGGTTCCAGTTCGGCGCGTTCTGCCCGGTGATGCGGCTGCACGGCTACCGCAAGAACGGCGAGCCCTCGGCCAACCCGGTCAAGGCGGACACCGGCGGACCCAACGAGGTGTGGAGCTACGGCGAGGAAGCCTATGAGATCCTGACAAAGTACCTGTTCCTGCGCGAGGGCATGCGGCCCTACGTGGAAAAGATCATGCGCCAGGCGGCGGACGAGGGCGCGCCGGTCATGCGCCCGCTGTTCTATGATTTCCCGAAGGACGAGAGGGCCGTGGCCGTCGAGGACCAGTACATGTTCGGCCCGGACATCCTGGTCGCGCCGGTGATGGAGCTGGGGCTGCGTGAGCGCCCGGTCTACCTGCCCGCGGGCGAAACCTGGATCGAGTCCCACACGGGCAAGACGTACGAGGGCGGCCAGGCGGTCGTGGCCGAAGCGCCGCTGACCACCATCCCGGTCTTTATTCGCAAGGGCTCGGACGTGGACGTCAAGGTCTAGCGCCGGATTAAGAGGGGATTCCATACATCAAAGAGCCTTCCATTCGTTCCCGGCGCGCGGCCGCCGGGAACGAATTTTCTTTACCGCTGCCGCTTTGCGGATTTTCCACGCCTATATGAGTGGACAATTTTAAGATCACATGCGCTCCTTAATGAAATGCACCGGGAATGTCCACCAAATCGCTTGACGCGCAGAATTTACAATGCTAGTATTCTGGCAGGATGCGCTCCACGCAAACGGCGTGTTGCACAAAATCAAGGAGGGGTATCATGAAGAAATGGTTGATCGCGGCCCTGACGCTTTGCCTGGTCTTCTCTTCGCTGATCATTCCGACGGCGTCGGCGGAAGTCATCGAGCTGGAACTGTGGCACTACTACGGCACGGACTACGAGTACTCCGACGGATCGGTTTTCCAGCGTGACATCGATACGTTCAACGCCAGCCAGGATCGCATCCACATCACCTACACCTACGTGGCCCGTGAAGACCTGCTCAAGCAGTACACCATGGGCGCGCTGTCCGGCGAGCTGCCCGACATCGGCATGGTGGACAACCCGGACATGGCCGGCTTCATCCAGATGGGCGTGTTCGCCGACATCACCGACCAGCTCAACGCCTGGGGCCAGCTGGACCAGTTCTTCCCGGGCCCGCTGAACAGCTGCACGCAGAACGGCCGCATCTACGGCCTGCCGCACAACTCCAACTGCCTGGCACTGTTCTATGACAAGGACCTGCTGGACGCCGCCGGCGTGGCCGTCCCCACCAACTGGACCGAGCTGAAGGACGCCGCCAAGAAGCTGACCGATCCCGCCAAGGGCCGCTACGGCCTGGGCATCAGCGCCGTCAAGAACGAGGAAGGCTGCTTCCAGTTCATGCCCTGGTTCATCTCCGCGGGCGGCAAGCTCGAAGAGCTCAACGGCAAGGGCTGCGTGGACGCGCTGACCTACCTGACCGACCTCATTAACGAAGGCTCCATGCCCAAGGACATCATCAACTGGACCCAGGGCGACTGCAACAAC
>JAEVZE010000067.1 GCA_023392395.1 Bacillota bacterium | reverse complement strand
CCAGTGCACACACTGGGTTCAAAAACAATACCTTCAGTCAGCGAGCCGCCCGGAATTTCCGCAGATGTTGGCTCTCGCAGTTTTCTTCCTATGCGTTGAAAAGCCGCTCGGCGGATTTCCAACGCCCGTTACACTTCTGGCTTGGGCCCGGACGACTTGCGCGCGCGGCGCTCCTTGCGCTTCTTGGCGCGGATGCCCTTTTTGATGGCGTCCAGCTTCTGCGACCGCAATTTTGGCCCTTGCAGGTAGCCCGCCAGCGCGAACGCGGGCAGGAAGAAGGACAGCGGAATCATCAAAAGGTAGAGCAGCATCAGGTTGTTGTTCAGCAGCCCGTACAGCGCGATGAACGGCGAAAACGCCAGCCGAGCCGCCGTGTTGAACGGGTTGCCCGCCGCTTCGGCGATTTCCGGCGTGGCCGCCTCGGGCGCGACGGTCGCTTCCGGCAAGGCGGTCGCCTCCGGCGCAAGAGTCTCCCCAGGCATCGCGCTCTCGCCGGGCAGCGGGGTCGCTTCCGGCACAGGCGTCGAAATCTGCTGGAAGTTCGCCGGGTCCAGCGACTGAGGGTTGGCCGGCAGCGACGCAAGGTTGACCAGCGCGATGAGTAGCAGCGGCAGCGCGGCCACCACAAAGCCGGTCACGGCGATGGCGGGGCGGTAGGACTTCGCCTCCGCTACCGGGTCGACCTTTCCGCCCTCGGCGCGGCGGTTTTCCATGGTGACCCGGAGCGTCTCGGCGCGCTCGCCGATTGCGCCCGCCTCATTGAACGTGAGCAGCGCAAAGCCCGCCAGGAACACCGCGTTCAACAGCACCTGAAGCCACAACTGATCCCAGGAGATCATCCCCAGAAACATCAGGCTGAGCAGAAACAACACCAGATACTTGCCCAGCGTGCGCAGCCCGAACTTGATTCCCTCGCGCATGGTTCCTCCGTCAAAGCCCTTCAGGGCCGAATGTAGAGCGTCAATTCAGTGGCGATTTTATCCAATTGCACGTCGTGGTCCTCCAGCGGCAGGTCGTCCACTACCTGACAGTCGAAGGCCAGGCCGACCGTCGCTCCCCGGCACCTGGGCAGGTAGCGGTCGTAGTAGCCACCGCCCTGGCCCAGCCGGTGGCAGCTTTTGTCAAACGCCAAGCCCGGCACCACGATCAGACCGATCTCCTCCGGCGGTACCACCGGCCCTTCCGGGCAGGGGATGCCATAGGCGCCGGGGACGAGGCAGTCCATCCGCCTGGCCTCCAGAATGCCCTTGCCGGTGATCGCGGGCAGGCACACGATCTTTCCGTCCGATTTCATCCGGTCGATCAGCCGGATTGTGTCCACCTCGCCGCCCACCGAGTGGTAGCAAAGCACAGTTTGGGTGCTCTTATATTCCTCGAGCGCCAGGATGCGCGCGCAGGCCCGCTCCGAAAGCAGCGGATTGGACACCCTACAGGCGCGCATCCTCGCCCGGAGAGCCGCCTTGTCACATTCCATCGAAGACGCGCGTGACGCGCTGGGTGAAGCCCAGCATGATCTCGTAGGGGATGGTGCCGGTCAGCATCGCCAGTTCGTCCGGCGTGATGCGCTCGGCGTCCTGCGCGCCCATCAGCACCACGGGATCGGCCATCGATACATCCGGGATGTCGGTGACGTCCACCATGATCATGTCCATGCACACCCTCCCCACCAGCGGGGCGCGGCGGCCACGCACCAGGACGTGGGCGCGGTTGGACAATAGCCTAGGGTAGCCGTCGCCGTAGCCGATGGGCAGCGTCATGATGAGGCTGTCCCGCTCGGTCTTGAACGTGCGGCCGTAGCCGACGGTCTCGCCTGCCGGGAGCGTCGCGATGCGAACGGGGTAGGTGGTCAGCGTTTGCGCCGGGGTGAGGCCGGGCAGGAGGTGCCTGACCGACGCGCCGTACAACGCGATGCCCGGCCGCACCATGTCGTGCCACAGCGTGGAATCCAGAAGGAGCGCTTCGCTGGCGGCGGCGTGGGCGATGGGCTTGAACCCGGACGCGCGGATGCTGGCGACGGCCTTCACAAACTGCGCGTTCTGCGCGCGGGTGTATTCCGGGTCGGAATCCGCCGCCGCAAAGTGGGTGAACACGCCCTCGAGCTTTACGCGAGGGTTATCCTTGAAGCACTGGAGCATCTTCTCCAGCGATTTTTCGCCCCGGACGCCGATGCGGGTCATGCCGGTGTCGATCTTCAGGTGCGCGTGGGCCACGGTGTCCAGGCGCTCCGCCGCCTTCTGCAGGCGCGAAATCGCCTCCGGCTCATATACCGATTGAGCCAGGTGGCTCTCCACCGCGGCTTGTAAGCCCTCGGGCGCGGAGCCGCCCAGCACCAGGATGGGCGCTTTGACGCCCGCATCGCGGAGGGCGACGCCCTCCTCCGAAATCGCCACCGCCAGTTGGTCCGCGCCGGAGGCCAATTCCAGCTTGGCCGTGCGGATCAGATCGTGGCCGTTGGCGTCGGCCTTGACCACCGCCATCATGCGGGCTTTGCCCGCAAGATGGCGGCGGATCAGTTTTGCGTTTTCAGCGAGCGCCGCGCCGGAGACGCGCAGGATGGTTCTGCGGAATGTATTCACAGCGAGCGCACCTGATCGTTGTCCAGCAGCTTCACGCCGCTTTCGGTCAGCACTTTCTGGCCCTTTTCCAGGTCGGACAGGTGGAAGATCACCAGCGCGTGGCTGCCGGTGGAGCGCACGAAGGAGTATACGTATTCCACGGAAATGTCGTTGTTCGTGAGCAGTTCCAGCACCTTACTGAGCCCGCCGGGATGATCCGGCACGCACACGGCCAACACATCCGTGAGCCTCACCACGTAGCCCGCGTCCTTCAGGGCTTTGACGCCCTTGTCCATGTCGGTCATGATGCAGCGCAGGATGCCGTACTGTTCGGTATCGGCGATCGAAAGCGCGATCAGATCGATGCCGCTGTCGCTCAGGATTTTGGTCAGATCGGTCAGGCTGCCCTTCTTGTTCTCGAGGAATACCGAAACCTGCTTGACGTACATGTTCGTACCCTCCAATCGCATATTGCCCTAAGATGAAGTTACAGCTTGCGGTTGTCGATCACCCTGCGCGCCTTGCCCTCAAAGCGCGGGATGGTCTTGGGGGCGACCAGCTTGATCGCGGCGGTGAGGCCCAGTGTGGACTTCATGCTCTCGTTGATCTTCTTTTGAAGGTGTTGCATCTGGCCCACGGTGTCGCCGAACATTTCCTCGGTCACTTCCACCTGGATCTCCAGCTGATCGGAAGAGCCCGCGCGCTCGACCACCATCAAAAAGTGGGGCGTGACGCCGGAGATGGAAGTCAGCACGGTTTCCACCTGGCTGGGGAACACGTTGACGCCGCGGATGATCAGCATGTCGTCGGTGCGGCCCAGAATGCGGTCCATGCGCACCAGTGTGCGACCGCACTCGCACTTGTCCGCGTGCAGGCGGCACAGGTCGTGGGTGCGGTAGCGCAGCATCGGCATGCCTTCCTTAGTGATGGTGGAGAAGACCAGTTCGCCCCGCTCGCCGTAAGGCAGCGGCTCCAGGGTGTCGGGGTCCACGATCTCCGGGATGAAGTGGTCCTCGTTCACGTGCATGCCGTGCTTCACGAGGCACTCAAAGGACACGCCGGGGCCGGTGATCTCGGTCAGGCCGTAGATGTCCAGCGCGTCGATGTCCAGCAGCTCTTCGATCCGGACGCGGATATTCTCACTCCAGGGCTCTGCGCCGAAGGTGCCCGCCTTGAGCTTGAATTCCGACAGCGGGATACCCATCTCGCGGATGGTCTCGCCCAGGTGCAGCGCGTAGGAGGGGGTGCAGCACAAAACCGTCGTGCCCAGCGCGCGCATCATCGCGATCTGGCGGGGGGTGTTGCCGCTGGACATGGGGATGACGGTGGCGCCCACGGCGCTCGCGCCCTGGTGCGCGCCCAGGCCGCCGGTGAAGAGGCCGTAGCCGTAGGCCACCTGAATGATGTCGCTTGCGCCGGCGCCGGCGGCGGTCATGGTGCGGGCCATCGCCTCGGTCCAGATGTCGATGTCGGCCTTCGTGTAGCCCGCGATGATGGGCATGCCGGTGGTGCCGGACGAACCCTGCACGCGCACGATCTTGTCCAGGGGCTCTGCGAACAGGCCATAGGGGAACTGATCCCGCAGGTCGGGCTTGTCGGTAAAGGGCAGGTTTTTCAGGTCGTCGACGGAGCGGATGTCGCCCGGCTCGATGCCTTTGTCAATCA
>JAEVZE010000202.1 GCA_023392395.1 Bacillota bacterium | reverse complement strand
CCCGCTGGGCGATCCGCTCCGTCGAGGATGCGCCGCTGGAGAACGACGTCGAACCGCAGGTGTAACAGGCAACTGAAATCTGCTACGCATCTTTCAGTTGAAAGCCCGCGACAGACAAAGTCTGTCGCGGGCTTTTGTGCAGTCCCTGCAAGGCTGTGCCTTACGGCCGGGCCTGCACGCAGCGCGGTGGCAGCCTGCGGCCGCGCAGGTCGGTCCTCTTTTCGACATGGTCGCCTCGTGCGCTGCCGCTTCTGCGGCTCCCTGTCTTAAAGAACCTCCACCTCGCTGGAGCCGCCACTGGCTGCGCTCGGTTCCGGTTCCTCCGACAGCCTATATCCGCCGAAAAGATCCAATCTTTTCGGCGAAAGCAGTGGGCTTCGGCCCCTTCACCCCCGGAGATATCGGGGTTTGCCATGCCGCTTCACTCGGTCGGTCTTTTTTTATGCCCGGAAACATACGCTTGGGCGAGGAGGGGGATTTGATGGAGCGGCGGGCGACAATTTTCGCGCTGATCAAGGGGCTGGGCACGGCGGCGCTGACGACGCTGGCGGGTATGGCGCTGCTGGCGGGCGTGGTGGTACTGACCGGCGTCAGCGACGGAGCGGTGCTGGCGATCAATCAGGCGCTCAAGGCGGTCAGCATCGCGCTGGGCGCGGCGGCGGCCGTCGGCTTTGGCGGGCGGCGAGGCTTTGTGATGGGCGCGGTCGTCGGCACGCTGTACATGGTGCTGGGATACGCGCTCTACTGCGCCATCGACGGGCGGATGGCGCCGGCGGGACTTCTGGCGACGGAGTTTCTGATGGGTGCGCTGGTCGGGGCGCTGGCGGGCGCGCTGACAGCCAATATCCGTCCATCCAGGCGCTCAAAGCGCCATGCCCGGACGGCGGCGCAAGGGTAGCATCGCACCTGACGGACTGGGAACGGCTTTCCGGCAATGAAAAACAGGGCTGCGGTACTGCGCAGCCCTTTGGTTGCTGACAAACCTGCACTCCTTCCAATCTTTCCCGGCGACCTGTGCGCCGGGAGCGCGTTACTGCCACCAGTTCGAAAACTGGTGGCAGTAACAACACCTTTGGTCAGCGAGCCGCCCGGAAATTTCGCAGAATTTCAGGCTCGCGCAGATTTCTTCCTCTGCGTTAAACATCCGAAGGAGGTTTCAACGCGAAGAAACAGGGCCGCGCAGTACCGCAGCCCTGTTTTGTGATAGGATGAGATCCTCGCGTCAGGTGCGACCAAAGAGGGGAAAGCCTATGTTGGTCGTAAAGTACTGCATGTCCTGCGTGAGTTTGGGCGAGTTGTAGGACGCCACGAATTGATCCACGTAGATGTCCGCGAAGGTGAATACCTCGCCGAAGGTGGCGACGCGGTCCTGCGGGATGGAATCGCCGTAGAAGGTGGTGTCGGACGGCTTGAACAGGTCGTACCCGCCCGCGATGGCGATGAAGTAGGTGGCCAGGCCCACGTAGGTCGTGCTGCCGCTGGAAGTGTAGCCCACAGATACGGAGGTTTCGCCCTTGCGGCAGGCAGTGATCACATGATACTTACTGGTGGTCAGGGCCTTGCTCTGAATTTTGGAATTTGAGGGGCTGGCAAAGGCACTCATCACGGCGTTGTCAAAGCTCGCCCCGCTGGCGGCGGTGGAGCCGGCGCCCTTGCCGATGAACATGCCGGAGAAGCAGGAGTCAAGAATGACGACCACCGTGCCCGGGATTTGGTCCAATGCGGCCTTGAGCTCCGTCACCGTCAGGAGTTTGTTGTCCACGCACCACAGGCCCGTGCCCGACTCGGTCAAGGAGCCTTGCGCGCCGTGGCCGGAGTAGTAGAACAGGGTGACGTCGTTGGAGTCGATGCCCTTCTTGGGAAGCGAAGCGATGGCCGATAGGATCTGGGCTTTCTTCTGGTCCTTCAGCGCTGTGAGGTTGCCGGTATAGGACTTACCGCCTAAGCTGGAGCGGCCCAGCACCGCACTCATTGCGGTCAGGTCGTTGTAGGGGCCTCTCAGCCGGGTGGAATAGGCTTCGTTGCCGATCAGCAGCGCGCGGTATACCGTGGTATCCTCAACGGGCGCGGGGGTGGCGGCGGGCATCGGGGTGGGCGAAGGAGTTGCCCCGGGCAGCGCGACCTTGACCCGGCAGGTGGCCCGCTTGCCGCCGCTAACGCTTGTGGCGACGATCGTGGTGGAGCCATCCTTGACGGCGGTGACCAGACCGCTGGAGGAAACGGTGGCGATGCTTCGGTTGCTGGAGGTCCACCGGACCGCCCGATCGGTGGCGCTTGTGGGCAGCGCCGTAGCGGTGAGCTGAAGCGTATCCCCGACGGTGAGCGACGCTGTGTAAGTGTCCAGCGCCACCGCCTGCACCGGGATGGGCTTGATTGTGACCTTGGTGTAGTCCTTGACCGATTTCCGCGAACCCGAGTAGAACTTGATGCTGGTGCTTCCGGGCTCGCCCTCGGCCGTAAAGTTGCAGCGGACCGTCAGATAGGATTTTGAGACTGTGTAGCTGGCCGACTGGAAGGTGAGCTTTGAGGCGCTGTAATCGAGGCAGAGGTCGTTCAGCGCCTCCTGCGTGGCGGGCGCGACCTTGACGTCGATGGCGACGCTGGCATACCGCTTTGCCGCTGCGCCGCTGGGCGCGACGATGGCCTTGGCGGGGCCTGTCTGCCTGGTCAGCGCCTTTGATCCGGTGCGCAGCGCGAGATTTCCAGCCAGCAGCGTCCGCATCGACAGGGTGCGCAGGCCTTCGGTTTCGGCGATGGACACGCCGGGCATCGAGCAGGTCAAAAGCGACAGAACCAGAAGCAGGGCCAGGGATTTTAGCGCGCTTCGCTTCATGAAATTCCCTCCTCGAACGCGGCGGCGATTTGAGAGTGCCGCTGGCAGTATAGAACAATGGAAAATCCTGTAGCTGCATTGTAGCCGACATTACATATATCGTCAAGATAATACCAAGAATGTAATGTCGAAAAATGAAGATTATTCCTAAGGCGTAACGGCGGTATCGCAGCATGGAGATGTGATGATGGGGTGTGGTCACGGATGGGCGGGAGCCGATCCGGGCGAATATCATGGAAATAGGCGTATCTGGCAAGAAATATTGCGTGAAATGGGCAGATCAAGGCAATAAAAGGCCCGCCAGGCGGGATTGCCGCCGGGCGGGCGCTGGTGACACCATTCGCTTCTTCCTATGCGTTGAAGAGCCGCGCAGCGGATGTTCAACACACCTTGAGGTTACATCTTTTTCACGGTATAGGTTTCACCCTGGGTGTCCACGGTGACCTTTTTCAGGCGTTGCGTGGTGACGGGGCGATCCTGCGCGGCGGTCCGGGTGGTGGCGATGGCGTCTACGGTTTCCATGCCCTGGGTGACCTTGCCGAAGGCCGCGTACTGGCCGTCAAGGTTCGTGGACTTCTGGTGCATGATGAAGAACTGGCTGCCGGCGGAGTCAAAATCATTGGCGCGGGCCATCGAGAGCACGCCGCGCTCGTGCGAGAGGGTGTTTTGAAAGCCG
>JAEVZE010000131.1 GCA_023392395.1 Bacillota bacterium | reverse complement strand
GAAGATCACCGAGGAGCAGGCCGCCAAGTATACCGTCTGGCCGGGCACGATCTACGCGCCGGACGTCTACGGCGTTCAGACGCTTTCCGCCTTCATGCAGAAGAACGGCTACACCCAGAATGTGATCGCCGCCGCAGACGCCTGCTGGCCGGGCGTTTCCACCATCGATTGATTTCGTCATTTTAGTCGCAAAGGGTGAATTTTGAGCGATGAACCTCCCAAGTCTTTGGTCGCGCGCGTGGGTGCGCAGGCTGGTATACTTTGCGGTATTCGGCCTTCTATGGCAGTCCCTGTGGGCGATCAAAGTATTCCCACCGATTATATTCCCATCCGTCGGCCAGATCGCGGGCTCTTTTGCCCGCGAAATGGCCGACGGCAGCTTGATGACCAAGACGGGCTACTCCCTGTACCTGATCGGGCTGGGCATGGCCATCTCGGCGGCGCTGTCGCTCATCCTGACCGTGCTTTCGATGTTCTTCCCGACGGTCAAGGACCTGATCCGGACGCTGATCTCGGTCTTGGACCCGCTGCCCGGCATCGCGCTATTGCCGCTGGCCATCCTGTGGATCGGCATCGGCGAGGGCGCGATCCTGTTCGTCATGGTACACTCCATTCTGTGGCCGATGCTGCTCAACGTGATCACCGGGTTTGAGTCCGTGCCGCCCATCTATTCCGACGTGGGGCGGCTGATTGGCCTGAATCGCATCCGGATGATGACCGGCATCCTGGTTCCGGCCTCCTTCCCCAGCATCCTGACCGGCATTAAGACAGGCTGGGCCCGGGCCTGGCGCGCGCTGATCAGCGCGGAGATGGTCTTCGGCGCCACCGGCGTTGCGGGCGGCCTTGGCTGGGACATCTACATCAAGCGCAGCTACCTGGACATGCCCGGCATGTTCGCATCGCTGATCATGATCATGCTGGTGGGCATTCTGGTGGAGGACCTGCTGTTTAGAAATCTGGAGCGCGTCACCGTGCGCCGTTGGGGGATGATGCGATGAGCGCGTTTCTGGAACTAAAGAACCTGGGCAAGTCGTTTACCTCCGGACAGGACAGCCACGAGGCGTTCTCAAACGTCAATGTGACGGTGGAGAAGGGCGAATTTCTGTGCATCGTCGGCTCTTCCGGCTGCGGCAAGACCACGCTATTAAGGATCGTAGGCGGCTTTGAGCAGGCGACCACCGGCGAAGTGCTGCTGGAGGGCAAGCCCGTCACCTCCCCCGGCCCCCGCTGCGCGATGGTATTTCAGACCTTCGACCAGCTGCTGCCTTGGAAGACGGTGATTGGCAACATCGCCTACCCGCTTCAGGTCAATCCCCAGACGGGCGGCCGCCACGAGGCCCGGAAACGGGCAGAGTGGTACCTTGAAATGGTGGGTCTGACCAAGTTCGCCGGCTACTACCCGCACCAGCTCTCCGGTGGCATGAAGCAGCGCGTGGCCATCGCCCGGGCGCTGGCAATGCAGCCGGATTTGATCCTGATGGACGAGCCCTTCGCCAGCCTGGACGCCGAGACGCGCACCACGCTGCAAAAGGAGCTCAAGCGCATCTGGCGGGAATCGGGCATCACGGTGCTCTTCGTCACCCACTCCATCATCGAATCCATCGCGCTGTCCACCCGGCTCCTGGCGATGGGCGAGCACCCGGAGAGCGTCAAGCTGCTGTTTGACAACCCGGTGGAAGGCCCGCGCGGCGAACTGAAGACGCCGGAGAGCCCCGGCTACGCGGAGTGCTGGGGCACTCTGTCCAAGGCCATCCGGAAGTGAGCGAAGCGATGAAACACGTGAAGATCCGGCGCATCGCCGCCGTATTGGTGTTTTTCCTTCTGTGGGCGGGCGTGGAAGCCTGCGTGCGCTACTTTACCGAACCGGTCGAGCAGGCCTGGCCGACGATCCGGGAGGATCGCAAGGCCGCGGAGGGCTCGATCGATACGGTGTTTGTCGGCGCGTCGCTGTTCCGAAACGGCATCATTCCTTCGGTGTTTGACGAGACCGTTGGGAGCCGCTCGTTCAACTATGCCACCTCCAGCCAGTCGATGGCGTTGTCCTATTACGCGCTGGAGGACCTGTCCGAGACCAACCCGCTCAAACTGGCGCTGATCGACATTTCGGTCAACCGGCTGATGGCGGACGGCGACGACGGAGTCTACATCGCAAAATACGTGGTTCTGAGCCACATCATCAATTGGAAGGCGCAATGGATGCTGCTCAGAGACTGCTTCTCGCTGGACGATATCGCGCTGTCGATCCTGCATAGCGGGCGCGACCAGCTTCACTTCTTCTGGGGCACCCTGGCGCAGCGGCTCAATGCCACTTATTTTCGCGACTACCTGAAGTATGGCTATGCGCCCGACAGTAAGTACCCCATCGGTTCCATGGGGTACACGCCCAGCTTCGGCGCCAATTCTGATGGCGGCGTGGTGATGACGGAGTTCGTCCAGATCTCCGAGGACGGCGGACTGAACAGCGATTACAGCCAGCTGGAGCGCACCATCCGGCAGTGCCGCGAGAAGGGAATCACTCCGGTATTGGTTTCTATGCCCACCACCGACGCCTATATGCTCGCCTGCGACTGGTATGAGACGCTCGAAGCGCCGGTCAAAGCGCTGGCGGAGCAGGAGGGCGCGCTGTACCTGGACTTTAACCTTTCCAAGTTCCGGGTCGCATCGCTGAGCGACCATAACTTCAGCGACGCGCGCCACCTGAACAGCTCGGGCGCAGAGCTCTTCACGCCGCTGCTTTCGGAAGTGATGAAAAAAGCGCTGGCAGGCGAGGACGTTTCCGGCTACTTTTACAATTCTTATGATGAGATGATCCGCGACGTCGACCGCGTCGCTTCGGTCAAGTGCGAGGTTGCAGAATCCGGGGATGGCATGGCGCTGCGCGCGGTCAGCCTACAAGGCCCGGACGTTGCGCCCACCTACCGCTTTTCCATCCGGGCAAAAGGCACGGACGCGTATCAGGCACTGGAATCCACAGGGGAAACATGCGCGCTGGAGGGCGTCGCGCCGGGCGTCTACAAGGTGCGCGTGGAGGCGTACAGTAAGCCCGGTTCTTTGTGCGATGCCTTCACGGAAAAAATAATTACCGTCAAATGAAGGAGCACCCATGAACACATCGATCGTCGAGGCGGTCCGGCGTCACGCGGCGGAAAACCCCGATCGTACCGCGATCATCGCATCGGACGGCCGTCTGACCTACCGTGAGCTGTGGGACAAAGTGCGCGGCTTTGCCACGTTCCTGAAAGATGCCGGGCTTGAGAATGGTTCGTGCACGGTGATGCGCGCCGAGCAGACCTGCGCGTTTGCCGTCTGCCATCTGGCGACGCACCTGGCGGGCGGTATCTTTACGCCCGTCGAGAAGCGCGCCCCGGACGCGCGGCTGAACGAAATTCTGAACCAAACCGGCGCGCGCATTCTTCTAAGCGCGGCGGATGAGGGCGTGCCCGTGCGGATCGACTCCCGCCTGGCGCTGTCCCCCCTCGAGGTCAGAGACTTTCCGCTTCCAGACGGGAGCGATCCGGCGGAGCTGCTCTTCACCACCGGCACCACCGGCGCGGCTAAGGGCGTATTGTGCAGCCACCGTAGCGTGGCGGCGGTGGCGGAGAATCTGGTCTACGGCATGTGCTACAAGCCGGATACGCTCCTGGCCGTACCCGGCCCGGTCAGCCACGCCAACGCGATCCGCAAACTGGCAAGCACCTTCTTAAACGGCAGCGGCATCCTGCTGCTGGACGGCATGAACGAACTTGCCGCGTTCTTCCGCGCGCTGGACGAACATCCGGTCACCGCGCTGTGCCTGCCGCCGTCAGCAATCCGGCTGATCCTGTCGCTGTCGGGCAGCCGTCTGGGGCGGTACCGGGATCAAATCGACTTCGTCGAATCGGGCACCGCGCCGCTGACCGAGGCGGACAAGGCCCGCATGAAAGCGCTCTTGCCTGTCAGCCGCCTCTACAACAGCTATGGTACCAGCGAGGCGGGCTCCTGCTGCATGTACGACTACAACGCCGTCGACGGCGGCGCGGGCTGCATCGGCTTCCCCGCGTTCAACGCGCGCTTTGAAATCGTGGACGACGATCGGGAGTCCATCGCATCGTCCGCCGAAAATCCCGGCCTGATCGCCATCTTGGGTGACATGATGATGACAGGCTACTGGCGCGACCCGGCCCTGACGGCGGAAACGCTCTCCGGCGGCCGGCTCTTTACCAGCGACATCGGCTACTTTGACGAGCGCGGCATGGTGCATGTGGTCGGGCGGCAAGGCGACGTGATCAACGTAGCCGGACGGAAAGTCGCGCCCGACGCCATCGAGCAGGCGGCGTTGGCGCTGGACGACGTGGCTGACTGCGGCTGCGCCAAGGCGCACGATCCGCTGACCGGAGAAGCCCCGGTGCTGTACGTGGTGATGAAACCGGAGCGGCCCTTCGACCCCGCCACCCTCCGCGAAGCGCTGCTGAAAAGGCTGGAGGACTATATGCTCCCCCGCCGCATCCTTCAGCGCGACAAGCTGCCGCGGGCCGAGAACGGCAAACTGCAGCGCAAG
>JAEVZE010000124.1 GCA_023392395.1 Bacillota bacterium | reverse complement strand
CGCGTTGAAAAGCCGCTTGCGGATTTTTAGCGCGCTTTATTGTGATTCGTCCACTGTCCGGACTGGCCCGGGCGGCATCGGCAGCGGGTACCTTGCCGCCTCGCCGCCAATCACAAAGTCGAAGTATTCTGCGGGGAAGGGTTCGTCTTTGAGGGAATAATGCCACCATTCGGCCTCGTAGGACTTTAGACCCGCTTTTGCCATCAGGCTTTTCAGCGTCTCGCGGTTATGCTCCTGGAGCTTGGTCTGCCCCTTCGCGCCGTGGTGGGACCTTTCGTCCATCAGGTCGAATCCGCCGCCCATGTCCAGCGGCTCGCCGCTCCCATCCAAGAGGGTCAGATCCACCGCCGCGCCCCGGGTGTGCCCCGAGCGCCTGGCAATGTAGCCCTCCCGGAACAATTGAGTCTTTTTCAGGTTGGGGTAGTGTTCGGACCGGGTGGCGCCGTCCTCCGGCTCGCCGGACCATTCGACAAACCGGTCCACCGCCCGCTGGGGCCTTGCCGCGTCCCAGACGAGGAGGCGGAGGCCCTTTTCCGCCGCCAGGTCCCTCGCCTTTGCAAGCGACTTGGCCATCGCCTTGGACAACGCGACGCGGTTGCCCGCGTAGCCGTCCACGGGGGCGCCGGTAAAGTTGTCGGAAGAAGCGTACTTCGCGTCCCAATACACGCCGGGCACCGCCTCGTCCAGGTAGACGAAGCCCTCCGGCAGGCGGTACGCCTCCTCCTGGAACGCCGGCATTTCAAGCCCGGCAGGCGCTTCGGGCGGCATCGCGGTTTCCACACTTCATCCCTCCCACAATTTGGCAATTTTCGCAACACCACTTGGGGGACCCTTGCGCAAAGCCGCGCATGAGGATATAATACTCTTTGAAATTGGGAAACGCAAGCAAAGGAGGTGCCTGGGTGAAGAACGCCGAAGGGGTGTGGGTCGTAATCCACATGGCCCACAGCGAGCAGCGGGCCGCGGACGCCCAGGCGCTTTTGACCCGCGAAGGCTTTATGGTGCGCGTCCGCCCGGTTGCGCACACGCTGGCGGGGGAGCACTGCTTCGAGCTGCAGGCCATCAAGGCCGAGGCCAAGGAAGCGCGCGAGGTACTCCAGGAAAACGGGCTTTAGAGTAAAAAATCGGAGGATTAAACCATGAAAAGGATTGGCGTGATGACCTCCGGCGGGGACGCGCCCGGCATGAACGCCGCGATTCGCGCGGTGGTCAGGTCCGCTTTGTCGTATGACATGAGTGTGATCGGTTTCCGCCGCGGCTACAACGGCATGCTGATGCGCTCCAAGGACTCGTCGGACGACTTCACCATGATGACCGCCCACTCCGTCTCCGACAAAATTCACCGCGGCGGCACCTTTCTGATGACCGCCCGCTGCGTCGAGTTCAAAGAGCTTGAGGCACAAAAGCGCGTGGTGGCCAACCTCAAAATGCTGGGCGTCGAGGGCATGGTGCTGATCGGCGGCGATGGCACGTTCCGCGGCGGCACCGATCTGGACAAGCTTGGGTATCCCGTGATCGGCATCCCCGGCACCATTGACAACGACCTTATCTACACCGATGCGACGATCGGCTTTGACACCGCGCTCAACACCGCCTGCGAATGCCTGAACAAGATCCGAGAGACCAGCGACTCCCACGAGCGCGCCAGCCTTGTCACCGTCATGGGCCGCAACTGTGGCGACATCGCGGTGCACACGGCGCTGGCCTGCGGCGCGGAGATCGTGCTGATCCCGGAGGTTAAGTGGTCCATCGAAGAGGTGGCGGAAAAGGTCAAGTGGGGCGTGCTCAAGGGCAAGAGCTCCATGATCATCATCGTGGCCGAGGGCGCGTTCTCCTCCATGACCAGTGATGTCAAGGGGCTGTGCGAGACCAACGAAAAGCTGGCGGGCGTCCTGGACAGCCAGATGGACAGCGGCCAGCTGGCCCGGATCATCGAGGCGCTTTCGGGCCACGACACCCGCGCCACGGTGCTGGGCTATATCCAGCGGGGCGGCAGCCCCACCGCCACCGACCGGATTCTGGCCACCCGAATGGGCCAGCGCGCGGTGGAACTTCTCAGGGACGATCGCTACGGCCTCGCCATCGGCATGCGCGAAAACCGCATGATCGAGGTGCCCATCGCCGACGCCCGCAACCGCGGCGGCCAGTTCAATTCGGAATTGTACGACCTGATCAACACGGTGTCCGGCTGAATGGCCCACGAAGTTGCCATCACCGGGGCGGCGTCGGAACTGCAGGGCGTCGGGCGGCTGGATGGCCGCGCGGTGTTCGTGCCGGGCGCGCTGCCGGGCGAAACGGTGGAAATTGAAATTGTGCGGGAGCAGGAGCGCTTTCTGGTGGCGCGCCTGCTTCGCGTTTTGTCGCCCAGCCCGGACCGGCGCGCGGGCGACTGCCGCTATGCCAGCGAGTGCGGCGGCTGCCAGGCCCGGCATATGACCTATGAGCTGTCGCTGGCGCTGAAGCGGCAGCGGGTTCAGGACGCGCTCCAGCGCATCGGCGGCTTCAACGCGCCGGTGGTGCTGGAAACCCTGGGCATGGCGCAGCCCGAGCGCTGCCGCAACAAGGCGGAGTACGCCATCGACTGCGAGAAGATCGGCCTGCGCCGTGTGGACGGCCGGAACATCCTGCCAGTGGAGGACTGCCTGCTGCAAAAAGAGCCGAGTGTCCGGGCGATGCGCGCTCTCCGTACCTGGCTGAAGGCGCACCCGAGGACGCCGCTCAAGTACCTGGTCACCCGCGTAAGCCGCGCGGGCGAGGAGATGGCGGTGCTGTCCTATGAAGGCGGCTGGGATGCCTCGGAGGCCGCGAAGGCGCTTTCGGGCGCGCTGCCGGAACTGAAATCACTCTACGGCTGCCGTTTGAAGCCGGGCTATACTCACGCGCTGGACGGCGAGTGCCGTCTGATCTCGGGAAACGCGACCCTGGCCGACGAACTGGGCGGCATTGGGTTCAGTCTGGCCCCGCAGACCTTCTTTCAGGTAAACCCGGTGCAGGTGGAAGCATTGTACAAAACCGCGCTGGACTTTGCGGGCCTTACCGGGTGCGAGCTGGTGGTGGACGCCTACTGCGGCGCGGGCTCCATCGCGCTGTACATGGCAAAGCACGCCGATCGCGTGATCGGCATTGAATTGATGCCTGAGGCCGTCCGGGACGCCCGCGAGAACGCGAAGCGCGCCGGGCTCACCCGCGTGGCTGATTTTATCCCGGGCCGGGCCGAAAAGCTCCTGCCCGAAATGCTGCGCAAGGGCCTGAAGCCGGACGTGGTCGTGGTGGATCCGCCCCGCAAAGGGCTGGAAGAGGAACTGACCCGTGCGCTGGGCGCCGCCGCGCCGAAGCGCATCGTCTACGTCTCCTGCGACCCCGGCACACTCTCCCGCGATCTCAAACGCCTCGCGGCGAGCGGCTATTGCCTGGGCAAGGTGCAGCCGGTGGACATGTTCCCCTGGACGGCCCACGTCGAGTGCGTGGCGGTAATGTCAAGGGGATAGTCAATCGCCGAAGGCAAACGGTACGGAAGCATTGGAGGCTCTGGTTGTGAGAAAGCACATCTTGCTGATGACAAATCTCATTATTATCTTTTTTATTATCGCTGGATTTATGGCGGTCATATACAAAAGCACACTCACATACCAGGATCTTGCCGAAAAGCATCTGGAGAATATCGTCAGCCTCGCCGATTCGGACATCTCCAAATATATCGAGAACACAATGGATAAACCGGTCATGGTCTCAAAGACGATGGCGAACGACGTCTTCCTGAAGACATGGCTCTCGCACGAACCGGACAACAAGCAAAACCAGGAATACCTGGATCAGTTGTACAGTTATCTGAAAGCCTATCAGACAAAGTATCAGTATTCGACGGTATTCTGCATCTCGGAACAGACGGGGAACTACTATTATCAGGACGGACTGAACAAGACGCTATCCAGAAACGACGCACATGATGTTTGGTATTATAATTTCGTGAATTTGGGGCAGGAGTACGACCTGGAAGTCGATACAAATGAGAAAAATCAGAATACCATCTCCATATTTGTCAACTTCCGGGTGGTCGATGAAAGCGGAAAACTGCTGGGCGTGATCGGCGTTGGTTTCGAAGTGGCATCGTTTGAAAATGTGATCAAGGACTATGCGGACACCTATGACCTGGCGATCTATATCATCAACATTCGTAGCGCGGAAAATTCCTTTAAGGGGAGCACGGACGTCTTTATTGAACAAGCGGAGCTTGCGGAAAGAACCGGCATTCAAGACGAAATCGCGCTGAATATGTCGAGGGAATCCAACCTGCAGTGGTTCACCACCGGCGGCGCGCGGAAGTGTCTGATCACAAAATTTGATGATACGCTGGGCTGGCATCTTGTGCTGGAAAAGGATACGGACTCAATCACCAGATCGTTCGAACAGAACATAAAAAGCAATATCATCTTTATGCTTATTTCACTGGCGGCCTGCATCTTTGTCACGACCAGCGTGGTTCTCATCTATAACCAACGTTTGATTGTGGCTGAGAACACGGATGAGCTTACCGGACTTGCAAACAGGAAATTGTTCATTAAGCAATATCAAACGCTCCTTGCGAAGAACCGCGGCCGAAAGATCACGATGTTCATGTTTGACATTGACAACTTTAAAGAAGTCAATGATGCGCGCGGGCATGTGTTCGGAAATGCCGTGCTTACAATGGTTGGCGAAATGCTCCGAAACGCGATTGATGGGAAAGGGACGGCGGCCCGTTGGGGTGGGGACGAGTTCCTTGGCGTGTTGATGGTTGGACAGGAGGAAGCCGTGCGCCTCCTCAACGGATTTATGGAACAATTGAGGAATGAGGAGAATTATCCGGTAACGGTCAGCATCGGGCTTTCGGAGATCGCGGGAAAGTCCAATACGGATCAGATGATCAAAATGGTTGACGAAGCGCTTTATTGCTCAAAGAAAACCGGGCGCAACCAGATTACGGTGATCTGATTCGGCGAACGCGCGAAGGAACGGTTCGCCGCTGGCACATAAAGTAAAGAAGCCGTCGTGAACCGCTGTCGGAAATGTCTCTGGTGGAACTATAGGAACTGTTCCCGATCCATCTGACGGAGCAAGGCGTATAAGGCACTGAAACTTTTCCTCTGAAAGCGGTTCGAGCACGAAAGCGACGTGAGGAAGGCATTGATGTCAAGGGGATAGAGGAGAGCCTGCAATCAAAATTCCGGCCATTCAGCCGGAATTTTTCTGCCCCAAGGGGATTGGGTATCATTGCGCGGATGCCAGAAAGAATCTAAAATCCGGACTGCCCAAATCGCTGGATGGACGTCCGATCTGGGGCGGCCAGATCCAGAGTCACGACAAAAAACGGCCAGGTCGTCTCCGCGCCACTGAAGGCAACGTTGACCCCTAGTATATCTCTGGCATGCTGATGGGCTCAGGCTGCGGATGGCATATGCCGCAAAAAAGTGCGTTTGACACCACGATGGCTTTGGGCGTCTGCTTTTCTCCGGAATACACCGTCACAATCGAGTGCATCTCTGAGGCGTGTTCCTTGCACAGGGCGCGCCCGCAAAACTTACAAATTCCATTGGCAGGTTTCCCACATTTCCAGCACTCCACGGTCATCTTCCTTCCTTGTCTCCAAGATCCTATCGGGGCCTTTCCTGTATGAGCAGTTGAGGGTACAACATCGGCTCAAGCATATAGCATTTGAACCAGTTTTGAGGTCCCGTATCTGGCCATGGTCTCTCCGTCATTGGCAAGGCTGAGATAGCGCTCGCCTTCGTGAATCACAATCCCAAGCTCTTTCAGCTGGTCCAGACAGCCGTGCAAGGCGAAATCCCCGGGGAAATCCGGCCCCATTTTCTCCTTTGCGTTCTGGACGATGTCGGAAAACGATCGGTCACTGTCGCAGGCCTTCAGTACCAGCATTTGCATACAATCCAGATCTGTTCTGGCATTTCTGCGCACGGGCCTGGTATCATAGAG
>JAEVZE010000117.1 GCA_023392395.1 Bacillota bacterium | reverse complement strand
AGCGCATGCTGCCCGCGCTGCCGCTGGTGCTGCTGGCGGGCCTCTCCAACGTGTTCCTCGAGCCCTCGGCATCCCTGACCTTCGGCGCTTTTCAGGTGTCGAGGGGCTTTGTTTCGCTGGTGGTGCTGCTGGAAAAGGCGGCGTTGACGGTGCTGGCGGTCCTGATCCTGATGGCGTCCACGCCCGCAAACCGGCTGTTTGCGAGCCTTCGCGCCATCGGGGTACCCCGGATCTTCCTCACCGTGCTGATGCTCAGCGCCCGGTACCTGACGCTGCTGGCCGGCGAGGCCGGGCGGATGATGCGCGCGTACCGCCTGCGTTCCGGTTCGTCCAAGGGGATCCGGATGCGGGACATGGGCTCCTTCGCCGGGCAACTGCTGCTTCGCAGCATTGACCGGGCTGAGCGCGTCTACCGGGCGATGAAGCTTCGGGGCTATCGCGGAGATTTCCCCGCCCTTGATGCGGGCCGGATGGACGCGGCCAGCGCTTTGTACGCGCTGATCCTGAGCGCCTTGGTCCTGCTGGCACGCTTTTTCACCCTCACGGACATTCTGAATCGATTGGTATAAACGGAGAATCTGACCAATGATTGAAGTTCAAGATCTGACCTACGCCTACCCGGACGGAACCCCGGCGCTCCGGGGCGTCGGCTTCCGCCTGGAGGATGGCAAGAAGTACGCGCTGGTGGGCCCGAACGGCGCCGGAAAATCGACGTTGCTGTCGCTTCTGTGCGCGCTGGACTACCCCAAGAGCGGAGCCGTAAGGATCGACGCCCTGCCGCTGGACCGCGAGCACGCGGAGCTCATCCGCCAATGGGTCGGCATGGTGTTTCAGAATCCGGACGATCAGCTGTTCATGCCCACGGTCTACGAAGACGTGGCCTTCGGCCTGAAAAGCCAAAAGCTACCGGACGCGGAAGTGGAAGCCCGCACGCTGGGCATGCTCCGCGAGATGGGCATTGAACACCTAAAGGACCGCCCGCCCTACCGGCTATCGGGCGGCGAGAAGCGATCCGCCGCGCTGGCGACCGCGCTGGCCATGCGGCCAAAGCTGCTCCTGATGGACGAGCCGACGGCGTTTCTCGATCCGCACGCCAAGCACGGCCTCATCCAGAAGCTGCGCGCTCTCGACGTGGGCATGCTGATCGCGACGCACGATTTGAAGTTCGCCGGGGCGCTGGCGGACGGCATCCTGATCCTGAAGGACGGACGCCTGATGGCCCAGGGCGGCCCGGAGCTTTTGGACGACGCACAACTTATGAAGGAGGCACTGCTCGATGAAGACTGACCACGTGCCGGATTCCCTCTGGACATTCTTTTCCAAACATCCCAGGATCGCGCTGGCCTTTTCAGGCGGGACGGACTCCTCCTACCTGCTCTACGCGGCCCTCGCCTGCGGCGTGGACGTAAAGCCCTACTACGCCAGCACGCAGTTTCAGCCCGCGTTTGAACTGGAGGACGCCCGCAGGCTGTGCCGGGAACTGGGTGTGAACCTGACGGTGCTGCCCTACGACGTGCTCAGCCATGCGGAAGTCGCGGCAAACCCGACCGACCGCTGCTACCACTGCAAGAACGCGCTGTTCGGGCAGCTCATGCAGGCTGTCGCAAAGGACGGCTATCCCGAGCTGATGGACGGCACCAACGCCTCAGACGACGCGGACGACCGGCCGGGCATGCGCGCTCTTCGGGAAAAGGGCGTGTTGTCGCCGCTCAGGCTGTGCGGCATCCCAAAATCGGAAATCCGCGCGCTGTCCAAGGACGCGGGCCTGTTCACCTGGGACAAGCCCGCCTACGCATGCCTGGCCACGCGGGTGCCCGCCGGGGTGACCATCGACGCGGAAACGCTGGGCAAGGTGGAGCGCGCGGAGGGCGCGTTGTTTTCAATGGGCTTTACGGACTTCCGGGTGCGCGTGATGGGCCTCGCCGCGAAGCTGCAGCTGCCCCAGCACCAGTTTTTAAACGCTGCCTCCCGCGCCGAATCCATCCACGCGGCGCTATCGCAGGATTTCTCCGACATCCTGCTGGATTTGAAACCGAGGGGGCAGGACTAGATGGACAGGCAGGAGATGCTCCTCGCGCTGAAACGCGTGCAAAGCGGAGAATTGTCCCCCGAGGAGATGCTGATTCAGCTGCGCCTCCAGCCCTTCGAGGACTTGGGCTACGCCAAGATCGACCACCACCGCGCGCTGCGGCAGGGCGCGGGTGAGGTGATCTACGGGCAGGGTAAGACGCCGGAACAGGTGGCAGGCATTGTAGAGCGGCTGATCGCCCAGGGCGCAGCCAACATTCTGATCACCCGCCTGTCCCCCGAGGCCGCGGAATCTGTGGCGGGCCGGGTGCCGCTGGACTACGACCCGGTATCGCGCCTGGCCGTCGCCGCAAAGGCTGACCGGGAGAAGGTCGGGTCCATCGTCGTGGCGTCGGGCGGGACGAGCGATCTTCCCGTCTGCGAGGAGGCCGCGCGCACCGCGGAGGCGCTGGGCAGCCGCGTCACGCGGCTCTACGACGTGGGCGTGGCCGGGCTGCATCGGCTACTGTCCCACCTGGACGAACTGGTGCGCGCCCGCGTCGTCATCGCGGTGGCGGGCATGGAAGGCGCGCTGCCCAGCGTGATCGGGGGACTGGTGGACTGCCCGGTCATCGCCGTGCCCACCAGCGTGGGATACGGGGCGAACCTGGGCGGCCTTTCGGCGCTGCTCTCGATGCTCAATTCTTGCGCCAGCGGCGTCAGCGTCGTCAACATCGACAACGGTTTTGGGGCCGGGTTCCTGGCCAACCGAATCAACCGGATGGAGGGCATCGCATGAAGACGCTGTACCTGGAATGCGCGATGGGCGCGGCCGGCGACATGCTGATGGCGGCGCTTGTGGAACTGCTGCCCGACCCGGACGCGTTTA
>JAEVZE010000104.1 GCA_023392395.1 Bacillota bacterium | reverse complement strand
TGTCCGATAATTTCCAGAACGTCATCCTCTGCGACCGCAAGGGCGTCATCTACGAAGGCCGCACCGAGGGCATGAACGCCATCAAGGACGAAATGGCGCTCGTCACCAACCGCGGCATGGTCAAGGGCACACTGGCCGACGCGCTGGTCGATGCGGACGTCTTCATCGGCGTGTCCGCCCCCAAGATGGTCACCACCGAAATGGTCTCCAGCATGGCGAAAGACGCAATCGTCTTCGCCTGCGCCAACCCGACGCCGGAGATCTTCCCCGACGAGGCCAAGGCGGGCGGCGCGGCCGTCATCGCCACGGGCCGCAGCGACTTCCCCAACCAGATCAACAACGTCCTGGCCTTCCCGGGCGTGTTCCGCGGCACCTTCGACGTGCGCGCGTCGGACATCAACGACCAGATGAAGCTGGCCGCCGCCTACGGCCTGGCGAGCCTGATCTCGGACAGCGAGCTGAACCCGGAGTACATCATTCCCGCGCCGTTCGACCCGCGCGTCCGGGAGACCGTCTCCAAGGCCGTCGCCCAGGCCGCCCGCGACTCCGGCGTCGCCCGCATCTAAAAGCGCGCTAATCTCTTCGGGCTTTCGTGCGCGAAGGAAGTCTGCGTGAGCCTGAAATTCCGAGGAATTTCCGGGCAGCCCATTGACTTAAGGTATTATTTCAGGCACCAGTGTACGCACTGGTGCCTGAAATAATACCCCGGCGCACAGGTCGTCGGGAACGATTAGAAGAAACGAATGGGATTATCGGCAGTTGAAGCGCTCCTGGCTGACAGCCAGGGGGCGCTTTGCGCTCGCTTTCAACCTCTGTCCTTGAGCCTGTAGACGAATTTCAGGCCTGACCAAACCTCGTTCACCGAACACACCTTCACATCCACCAACCCATTCGCAAGGCCGATTTCCCGGACGGCGCCGTCGTTCAAATCGGTCGCGACCTTCGATGCGCGCTTGGGCCAGGAAATCCAAATTGTCCCATCTTTTTGTAACATGCCCTTGAGGATGGGGAAATCGCTCTCCAACTCGCGCCTGTCCATCGCGAAGTAGTGAATGAAGCCCGCCGGTTGATCGAGTTTTTGTGTCACAAGAACGCTCTCAGCAAGATGGCCCAGGATGGCGGTATAATCGGGCGGCGCACGAAGCGCCACGATCCGCGCGCCCTCATTGATGCCCAGCTTTTCCGCCGTGGTCTTGGATGACTTCGCTTCCATACCCATCCCCCTCACAACACCGCCATTGTAGCGGTTGACAAAGATGCCTGTCAAGCGCGCAAAATTGGCGGCTTCAACCGGCAAGAGTTGACACGGGCGGGCGCTTCGTGTATAGTGAACCCGAAAAAGCTGGAAATGAGGCCGCCATGAAAACCATTATCGAATGCCTGCGGGACAACCCCGTGATCGCCGCCGTCAACTCCGACGAGGGGCTGGAAGCAGCGCTTCAAAGCGACTGCGAAGTGGTGTTTTTGCTGCAGGGGTCGGTGGTCACCATCGCGCCGCAGGTGGAGCGCGTCAAGGCATCGGGCAAGCGCGCGCTGGTGCACGTGGACCTGATCGACGGCTTCTCAAGCCGCGAGGTGGTGATCGACGCGCTGCGTTCCCTCTGCACGCCAGACGGTGTGATCTCCACCCGGCCGCCGCTTCTTCGCCGCGCCCACCAGCTGGGGCTGACGACGGTGCAGCGAGTGTTCGCCATCGATTCCAAGTTCGTCGCCAACCTGAAAAACCTGTCGGAGACCGGCAGACCCGACTTCATCGAGATCATGCCGGGCCTGATCCCGCGGGTGCTGCGCGCCGCCCGGGAACTGACCGGCATCCCGGTGATCGCGGGTGGGCTGATCGAGGAAAAGTCCGAAGTCATCGCCGCGCTGGACGCGGGCGCGGTGGCCGTATCCACCACTCACCAGGGCGTGTGGCAAATGTAGCGCCAATCCATCCATAGCCTTCTCCATTCAAACCGACCTCCCGAAGTTGGAGGGCGGTTCTGCGCATCGAAAAACCCTTCGGATTTTTCGATGCTGAAGGGAGAACTGCGTGCGCCTGAAATTCTCAGGAATCTCCAGGCGGCTCACTGACATAAGGTATTGTTTCATCCACCAGTGTTCGTACTGGTGGATGAAACTTTGTTCCCGGCGCGCTGGTCGCCGGGAACGGTTGAAGCCCTGATGAGGAGGCACCGCCCCGACGCCGGAGGGCGGTTTTTTTGCTTGACAAGGCGCGCCGTTCGCAGTATACTAAATCAGTAAATTAGTAGTTTAGTAATTAGAGAGGATGTGTTCCCATGAAAATTCCAACCACGCTGAAGCACAAACCGGTGGTCGTGTGCGAGAACTACGCCAGCATCGACGGGCGGAACGCCTACGATTCCGAAGCGCAGGGGCTGTCCCTGGGCCTGGCCCAGTGGAATGATCGGGGCCGGGTGGACATCTCGGCCAAGGTGTGGCGCTACACCGGCGAAAAGTGGTCCCGGCAGTCCGAGGAGATGCCGCTGCACCGGGTACTGGACCTGGCGCTTTTGATCGTCCGGGCAAAGGGTTATTTCAAAGAGGCCTACCGCATTCCGGGCATGTACGACGCGGCCAACCCCCGTGTGGACCGCATCCCGCTGCAGGGCGACGCCATGACGGTTTCGATCTGCACGGACAACGAGAAGCTTGACGAGGATATTCAACTGTTTGCCAACGCGCTGGCGCGGGACGACGAAATGCTGTCCGAGCGGCTGCACCTGCTTTGCAACATGCTCCGGTCGGCGGGCTACGGCAGCAACCGAGCGTACGACGATTGAGCGGAAAATTAACCTCCGTCAGGCTTGCCTTTTGAAAGTAAATCCGCTAGAATATGTTTCACAACTTCATCCCCTTAAATGCATCAGGAGCGGGGCCGATGCGCCGATCCCCTTCTCACAGAGAGCCGCGGTTGATGAAAAGCGGCAGAAGGCAAGGCGTCTGCTCTCCCCGCCAGCAGCAGGCTGAACCGCGATGCCGATGTAGAATCGGCTCAAGTAGGCCGTGCCGGTATCCCCCGTTACAGGGACGCGCACTCGGATTTTCCGGTTGCGATCGAGCGACCGCCTCAGGGTGGTAACGAAAGTGGTACCGCGGATGCAAGCCTCCGTCTTTCATGGGAAAGACGGAGTTTTTCTTTTCCCAGGGCTTGAACGAATTAGCGGGAGGGCGTCGTATGAAGATCGCGTTTTCTACCCTGGGCTGCCCCGATTTCGGCTGGATGGACATCTATGCGATGGCCAAGGACTTCCACTTCGACGGCATCGAGATTCGCGGCCTGGGCCAAAACATCATGGCCACAACCGCCTCGCCGTTCACCGAGCGGCAGATCGACAAGACAAAGGCGAAACTCACCTCGCTGCACCTGGAGATCCCCTGCCTGTCCTCCGGCTGCTGCCTGAAGTACCCGGAGAAGCGGGGCGAGGTGCTTTCTGAAATCCGGCAGTACGTGGACCTGGCGGCAAAGCTGAATACACCCTACATCCGCATTCTGGGCGATCAGGACCCGGCTCCGGCGGGCGAGGTGGACGACGAGTACGTGGCCGGCCTTCTGAGCGAGCTTGCGGACATCGCGGAGCCCGCGGGCGTGACGCTTCTGGTGGAGACCAACGGCGTCTACGCGGACACGAAGCGCCTGGCAAAGCTCCTGGACATGGTGGCGCGGCCGTCGGTCGCGGCGCTGTGGGACATGCACCACCCCTACCGGCACTTGGGTGAATCACCCAGGGAGACGGTTCGGAATTTGGGCTCGCGCATCCGCTACACCCACACCAAGGACTCCGTCGTGAAGGACGGCAAGGTGCTCTACCGCATGATGGGCGAGGGCGACCTGCCCGTCTACGATATGCTGGACGCGCTCAAGGACATTGGCTACGACGGCTATGTGTCGCTGGAGTGGGTCAAGCGCTGGGCGCCGGACCTGACCGACGCTGGCATCGTGTTCCCCCACTTCGCCCAATACATGCAGTCCTACTTCGAGGGCCACATGCTGCAGGTGAACGCCCGCGGCACCGGCAAGTACGTGTGGAAGAAGGAGCACCTGATCGAGGCGACCTTCCCGGAGGTCCTCGACCACATGGTGCGGGAGTTCCCCGATCAGTACGCCTTCCGCTACACCACCCACTACTACACCCGCACCTACGCTCAGTTCCGGGACGATGTGGACGCCTTCGCCCGCTCGCTGATCGCAATGGGCGTGGAAAAGGGCGATCATGTGGCCATCTGGGCCACCAACGTGCCCCAGTGGTTCATCACCTTCTGGGCCACCACCAAGATCGGCGCGGTGCTGGTGACGGTCAACACCGCCTACAAGATCCACGAAGCCGAGTACCTCCTGCGCCAGAGCGACACCCATACGCTGGTGATGATCTCCGGCTACAAGGACTCCAACTACGTGGAGATCATGCGGGATTTGTGCCCGGAGCTTGAAACTTCCCAGCCCGGCGCGCTCGTCTCCAAGCGGCTGCCGCGCCTGAAAAACGTCATCACCGTCGAGTGCGACCTGCCCGGCGCTTTCACCTGGGACGAGGCGATGGAGATGGGCGAAACCGTGCCGCTCTCCGAAGTAACCGCCCGAGCCCGGTCCCTCCGGCCCCACGACGTGTGCAACATGCAGTACACCTCCGGCACCACGGGCTTCCCCAAGGGCGTCATGCTGACCCACTACAACGTGGTCAACAACGGCAAGGCCATCGGCGACTGCATGGACCTGTCGACCGCCGACAGACTCATGATTCAGGTGCCGATGTTCCACTGCTTCGGCATGGTGCTGGCGATGACCGCCTCCATGACCCACGGCACCACCATGAGCCCGATCCCCTACTTCTCGCCCCGCGTGTCGCTGGACTGCATCAACCGGGAGAAGATCACCGCCTTCCACGGCGTGCCCACGATGTTCATCGCGATGCTGGAGCACCCGGACTTCGAGAAGACCGACTTTACGCACATTCGCACCGGCATCATGGCGGGCAGCCCCTGTCCAGTCAAGGTCATGCGCGAGGTGCTGGACAAGATGCACATGGATGAGATCTGCATCACCTACGGACAGACCGAGGCTTCCCCCGCGACCACGATGTCCAAGACCACCGACTCCGTGGAAACCCGTGTCTCCACCGTGGGAGGCGCGATGTTCGCGGTCGAATGCAAGATCGTGGACCCGGAGACCGGCGAGGAGCTGCCGGACAACGTAGACGGCGAATTCTGCGCCCGCGGCTACAACATCATGAAGGGCTACTACAAGATGCCGGAAGCCACCGCCGCCGTCATCGATTCGGAGGGCTGGCTGCACTCGGGCGATCTTGCGCGCAGGCTCCCGGACGGCAACTTCAAGATTACCGGCCGCATCAAGGACATGATCATCCGCGGCGGCGAGAACATCTACCCCAAGGAGATCGAGGAGTTCCTCTACACCCATCCGGCGGTCAAGGACGTGCAGGTGATCGGCGTGCCGGACAAGCAGTACGGCGAGGAGATCATGGCGGAGGTCGTCCTGAAGGAAGGCGTCACCGTCACCGTCGAGGAACTCAAGGAGTACTGCCTCAGCCACATGGCCAAGCACAAGTGCCCCCGCTACTTCGACTTTGTGAACGAGTTCCCGATGAACGCCGCCGGCAAGATCCTGAAGTACAAGATGCGCGAGGCTGCCACCGAAAAGCTGGGGCTGACCGCCGCTGGCAAGATCGAGACGGCATAAGCGGAAGGGAAGAGGCGGAAGAACGCCGGAGGCGCTGCCCCCGGACCCCTGCAAGGGGGATTGAATCCCCCTTGACCCCACACAAAGGGTATAAGAAAGAAGAAGTGCAGAGCGGTTCATCATCGCTCTGCACTTGATTTTCTTTTAGCGTCAATAACTGGTCGGTGCGCAAAAGGCCTTCATGGGCATGGCGTAACGGCCGCCGTCTCAGGAACTGCCCCGCTCCCTGCGGAACCGCTGCGGGCTGACGCCTGTGGTTTGCCGGAACACGCGGGCAAAGTAGTTCTGGTCTGGGTAGCCGACGCGCTGCGCGATGCGCCGCACCGGCTCCTCCGGCAGCAGCATCAAAAGGCGCTTGGCCTCGTTCATCCGCTGCACGATCTGGTAGCGCTGCGGCGGCGCGCCGAAACGCTTGCTGAACAGCCTGGATACGTAGTTGGGATGGTAGTTGGTCCCCGCGATCAGCTCGGAGAAGGAAATCTCCTCAAAGGCATGCTCCCGGATGTAGACGCCCAGCTGCTCGATCACGTTGTCGGCGGAGGCGTCCGGCGGGGACGCCAGCGAGGTCTTGATCTGGCCGCGCCGCTCGTCCAGCCGCTCCCGGATGCGCTTTAGCGCCTTTTTCAACTCCTCTTCCGGAACTGGCTTAAGCAGGTATTCGCACACGCCCAGCCGAAGCGCCGTGCGGGCGTACTCGAAGTCACCATACCCGCTGATCAACATGCATTCAAGTCTGGGCTGTTCTTCCTGCAGCTTCTGGATCAGCTCGATCCCGTCCATCACCGGCATCCGGATGTCGGTGATCAGAAGGTCCGCGCCGGTTTCAGCCAGCGCGGCCAGCGCCTCCCGGCCGTTCTCTGCCGCGCCGACCACCGTAAAGCCGCTTTCGATCCCCTCGATCATCCGGCGCAGCCGTTCCAGCAGCAGCGGCTCGTCCTCGCACAGGACGACCCTATAAAAGTGCTCATCCATTTTCATCGCGCTCCGCCCTTCGCGCGCGGGGGCTGCCAACGCTCACGACGCAGCCTCCGCCATCCAGATTTTGTATGTGAAACAGGAAATCACCGCCCTGGTACAGGTTCAGCCGCATCGCAATGTTGAGTAGCCCCATCCCGTCGATCTTGAGCGACGGCAGTACGCCCGTGCGCCGGATGCGCTCCACGCCTTCCAGAAGGCTCGTAAGCGTCTTCTGATCAAAGCCCGCGCCGTCGTCGGTCACATCGGCCCTCCAGCCGTCCTGGTACCTGGAAAGCGCCAGCCTGACCCGCCACGGCGGCTTCCCGCTGCAGCCATACTTGGCCGCGTTTTCGAGCAGCGGCTGGATCGACAGCTTGGGCACGCCCACATCATCCGGCAGATCACCCCGCTCCAATTCAAAGCACAGCTTGTCTCCGAAGCGCACCCGCATCAGCGCCATGTAATCCTCCGCGTGCTTCATTTCATCCGAGAGCGGGACCACCGGATTCTCGTCCGACGCCACGTAGCGAAGCATCCGGCTCATGCCGTCGATCATCCGGGCGGCTCGGCCGGTCTCCCCCATTTCCATCAGCGCCTGCAGGTTGCCCAGCGCATTGTGCAAAAAGTGCGGGTTCATCTGGGACTGCAGCGCCATCATACGGGATTCCAGCTCCCGCTCCCGCGCCTGCAAAAGGTCCTGCACCGAATGGGACAGATCTCCCTTCAGATGCTCGAACGCCCCGTCCAGCGCCGCCAGTTCGTCGATGCCGCTGGCCTCGCTCTGGTGCGTCTCGCCGCTCTGAAGCGAAAACGCGCGCATCCGTGCGGCCAGGCGGCCGATGGGCCGGGTAATCTGGCGGGACAGAATGTAAGAAAGGATTAGCACGACGAACAGGAGCGCCGCCGTGATGCCCAGCGTCAGAAGCATCATCTGGGTAAGCGGCCTGAGCACTTCGTCGCGCGCGCGTACGGTCACGATCGTCCATTTCGTCCCGTCGGACCTGCGCCACGCGGCGAGCACAGGTTTCTCCCCTTTTACCGCTTCCGCGATGCCCGCGTCCGATCCTATCGTGACCCGCCGGATGACATCTTCATCCAGTGACCCGCCGAAGGGATACAGCACGCCGCCGTCCGCGTCCAACAGGTACGTGGACGATGAGGGCTCCGCGCTGAGCGCGCTGAACGCGCTCTGGGCGTCCAGCACCACCTCCACCACGCCCACCGCCTGGCGGGAACTCAGCTTGAACGCCCGGCGCAACGCGATGACGTAGCCCCGCTTGGACAGCGAAGAATCGCGGTAGGGGGCGGATAGCACCTTGGACCCGTCCGCCGCCATCACCTGCGTTAGCCAGGGCAGCTTGTCCCGGGCGAAGGCGTACTGGCCGTTGATCATGCCGGAAGCCAGCATCAGCCCGTTCTCGGGGTACAGGCGGATCTGGATCACCGGGAACATCGTGCCGTTGATGGCCACCAGTTGGTCCGCGGCATCGAGAAGCTCCAGGTGAGTCAGCGCGCCGTTGTGGTTGAGCTTTTGCATTGCCACCCGTATCTTCTGGGAATAGGTGACGTTGACCGATACCGCGTTGGCGGTGGAAACCGCCTGCTCGACGGCGCGTTGGTCCCCCCGGGCGCTCTCCTCAAGCGCCGCGTAGGCCGCGCGCTGCAGTGAGGGGCGCACCGCGAAGTAGAGGCACGAGAACACCGACAGCGCTACGAAAACTGTCAAAACGGCGAACCACAGAAACAGCCTATTGGCGATGCGCACGTTCTCAACCTCCCTTCCCTTGAATTATAGGATGAATGTTTGATTTGTGCTATTGGTTTTTTAATCAAATGCATAGAATTTTTTGATCAGATTGTCCTATAATCGGGTAGGATCCATTCAATTGAGGAGGGCTGTCCATGAAGAAGCTGCTCGCTATGCTGGTTTGCGCGGTCCTGATGCTTACGCCAATGGCCGCGTGGGCCGAGAACATCACCCTGACCATGCAGGTATCCAGCGGCTGGACGGACGAGGCCGACGAGTACCTGGCGGAGAAGTTCTTTGAAGAAACCGGTACCCGGATCGAATTTCAGATCGTGCCGGCGGATCAGCACCACGACCTGCTCAAGACCAAGCTCAACGCGGGCGAAGCGCCCGACATCTTCTGGATCCAGGCCAGCCCGCTGAACATCTACGGCGAACTGGACCCGGCGAAGAACTGCCTGGACATGTCCGGCGCCGAGTGGGAAAAGCTGATGCCCGCTGCCCGCGTCGAAGCGGTCAGCTACGACGGCAAGCTCTACGGCCAGGCCATCTGGAACAAGTCCATCTCCTTCCCCTTCATCTACAACAAAACGCTCTTCAAGGAACTGGGCCTGGAAGTGCCCACCACCTTTGAGGCCTTCAAGGCGGTCTGCCAGAAGATCAAGGATTCCGGCGTCACCCCGGTCTACGAGTACATCGCGGACGGCTGGCACCAGGGCCTGATCGTCTGCCACGTGGGCGGCCGCATCGAGCAGTTAATGCCGGACGTCATCGAAAAGCTCAATACCAACAAGATCACGCTGAAGGAAACCCCGTTCCTGGATGCGCTCAAGCAGGCCAAGGAATTGGTGGACCTGGGCTACTACGGCGACGACTACATCTCCAACATCGGCAACGACACCAACGAAGTGCTGGTGAACCGCGAGTGCGCGATGGTGGTGGGCATGGGCAACATCGAAGCCATCAAGCGTGACTACCCGGACTGCAAGGATGAGTTCGGCATGTTCCTGATCCCCCTGCTGGACAACCACACCTCCCAGTCCGACCCCTACGGCCCGGCGAAGTTTGCCAGCGCCAACACCAAATACCCGGATCAGGTCAAGGCCTACTTCTCCTTCCTGATGAAGCCCGAGAACCTGCAGTACAAGCTGGACCACGTGGCGGACGGCTGGACCACCTTGGACGTGACCGACGCCGCGGGCGTCACCCAGCACTACTCCGACGCCGAGAAGGAACTCATGTCCTCCCTGACCGAAAAAGACTACGGCGTGGTGTTCCAGAACCGCGTCAAGTACTTCAACGACCAGTGGATGGAGTACTGCAAGGACCTGACCAGCCTGTACCTGGGCGAGATGACCCCCGAGCAGGTGTGTTCTTCCATCGACGAGCGCCGCGCCACGATGGCCAAGGCGCAGGGCGACGCGAACTGGCAATAGCACTCTAACAGGTATCGATCTTGGGGGACGAGGGCCAGCCCTCGTCCCCTATCGTCTACCATCCGCGAATGGAGGCCCGGCATGCAAAAAAAAGTGTATCCGCTGTACTTCGTGGTCCCGGCGCTCATTCTGTATACGCTATTGTACATCTACCCCAGCCTGGTGGGCGTGGGCTACTCGTTCACCGACTGGAACCGCTACACCGCTGACGTGAACTTCGTCGGCCTGGCAAACTTCAAAAACATCTTCATCTCCAACAAGCCCTACCTGCACTACATCTGGAACACGCTGATGTTCACCGTGGTCTCCAACATCGTCAAAATCGTCCCCGCGCTGTTCCTGGCGCTGATGCTGGTCAGCAACATGCGGGGCATGAACGTCTACCGTAGCGTCATGTTCTTCCCCTACATCCTGTCCACTCTGGTGGTCTGCCTGATCTTCCAGGCGATGATGTCCCCGCGAAACGGCCTGATCAACGTGGTACTAAAGGGCGTGGGCCTGACCTCCTGGGCCCAGAAGTGGCTGGCCGACCCCAAATGGGTGTGGCCGTCCATCTTCTTTGTGGACGCGTGGCGCGGCGTGGGCTACGTGATGACCATCTTCATCGCCGGGCTGCAGTCGATCCCCGGTTACTACTACGAGGCGGGCGAGATCGACGGCGCCAACTTCTTCCAGCGGCTGATCCACATCACGCTGCCGATGCTGACGCCCGCGATCATGATCAACATCGTCTTCGGCCTGACCTATGGCCTGAAAGTCTTTGACGTCATCTACGCGCTGACCAACGGCGGCCCCGGCCGCATGACCGAGGTGGTGGCCACCGCCATCTTTACGGAAATCGGAAGCGGGAACCTGGCGATGGCGTCGGCGCTGTCCACGCTGCAATTTCTCCTTTTGTGCGTCGTCGGCTTCTTTGTGATCCGGGCGATGCTTTCAAAGGCGGTGGAAGCGTGAAGCGAAAAAAACAACTATTGGGCGCCGGGAAACAACTGATCGCGCTGATTTTGTGCGTGATCGTGCTGGTGCCCTTTGCGATCATCGTGGTCAACGCGCTCAAGACCAGCGGCGAGGCCAAGCTGATGCGCTTGTCCTGGCCCTCCTCCGGCATTCAATGGGGCAATTTTGAAAAGGTCATCGACCGGGGCAATCTGGTCAG